>JANMKM010000186.1:0-1776 GCA_031372035.1 Rhodoferax sp.
ATCGCCATCGGCATCACGGATCAGGTCCAGTGCCATCCACTCGACGAAGAAACTGGTGCGGGCCTGCACATTCTGCTGGTACAGGGTGTGCAGCATGGCGTGCCCGGTACGGTCGGCGGCTGCGCAGGCGCGCTCAACCGCCTTTTCCCCATAATTTGCTGTGTGGCCACCAAAGGGGCGCTGGTAGATCGTGCCGTCCGGGTTGCGGTCAAACGGCATGCCCATGTGCTCCAACTCGTACACCACCCGGGGTGCCTCGCGGCACATGTATTCAATGGCGTCTTGGTCGCCCAGCCAGTCCGAACCCTTGACGGTGTCGTAGAAGTGGTAGTGCCAGTTGTCCTCGTTCATGTTGCCGAGCGAGGCGCCGATTCCACCTTGTGCCGCCACGGTGTGCGAGCGGGTGGGAAATACCTTGGACAGCACCGCCACATTCAGGCCGGCACGTGCCAGCTGAAGCGAGGCACGCATGCCGGAGCCGCCAGCGCCGACGATCACGACATCAAATTTGCGCTTGGTAACAGAGTAGGACATGGATATTGCCGGTATGCGGGCTGGGTCAAACGCGCCACAGGACCTGGATGGCCCAGCCGGCGCAGCCCGTGAGCCACACGATCGAAAAAATCTGCAGGCACAGGCGCAGAGCCGTGGGCTTGATGTAATCCATCCAGATGTCACGGATTCCGACCCAGGCGTGGTACAGCAGGGCGACGATCACAGTGAAGGTCAGGACTTTCATCCACTGTGTCGAGAAAATGCCGGACCAGCGGTCGTAGCCGATGGGTCCCGTGGTCATGAGCACCTGCAACAACAGGATGAGCGTGAACAGCGCCATCAGCACTGCCGTGACGCGCTGGGCGAGCCAATCGCGGGTCCCGTAGTGGGCGCCGACCACGATGCGCTTGGAGCCAAAATTCACGGACATGGGCAATCCTTCAACCAGTTGACGGTGTGCGGGCAGGAGGTGGCGCGCAACATCAGTACACACCAAACAGCTTGAGTGCCAGGATCAAGGTCAGCCCGACGCTGGCGGCCAATGTGAAGATGGCCGATGACTGGCCAAACTCCTTGCTCACTGCGGCGTGGCTCACGTCCATCCAGACGTGTCGCAGACCCGCAATGAAATGGTGCAGGTAGGACCAGATCAAGGCCAATGCCACCAGCTTCATGAACCATCCGGGTGCAAGGCCGACGCCGGAATTGAAGACCGCCTTGAAACGGGCAAAGGAGAATTCGGACGAGATCGACGTGTCAAACATCCAGATGATGAACGGCATCAGCAGGAACATCAGCGCGCCGCTGATCCGGTGCAGGATTGAGACGATGCCGGCTACGGGAAGGCGGTAGTTCGGCAGGTCGGTTAGCGCGTTGATATTGCGAAACTCAGGGCGTTTCGGCCGCGCGGGGGTGACAAGCTCGGACATGGGTGGGGCCTTCGTTACTGGTACTTGTTTTTCTGGATGTCTAACCGCGTCAGTACAAAATTCTATTGCAATGCAGCATACGGCAGGCTTACGCCGCAGTCAGCCACCGATGTTATTGCAAATTCCCCGGCCCCATGTGGCGTGGCCCGTGCCAGTTCAACTCAATGCGTTGCGGTAGTAATGGGTGTCGGTGCGGTACAGGCCACGCCGCAATTCCATCGGAATGTCGTTGTAGGTGTAGGCCACCCGCTCCACATGCAGCAGAGGTGTGCCGGTCTTGACCTTGAGCAGCGTTGCCTGGGCAGCGTCAGGCAGGACTGCCCGGATCTTTTCTTCAGCCCGCACCATACGC
>JANMKM010000227.1:0-8572 GCA_031372035.1 Rhodoferax sp.
CATGGTCGCCGGCATGCTCGCCGACCTGACCGGCAACTACCGCAGCGGATTCACCGTGCTGGCGCTGGTTGCGGCGGCGGGGTCGATGCTGTTTTTCGCTCCCGCGTGCGGGAGAGGGCCGGGGTGAGGGTGGGGCCGCCACTGAGCCATGTTGGCAATCAGGTAAGCCCATGCTCGCTGTAGTGCAGCGCGTCAGCAATGCCAGTGTGCAGATCGCCGGCGAGACCGTGGGCGCCATCGGCCCGGGCCTGCTGGTGCTGGTCTGTGCCATGCGCGGCGACACACCAGCGCAGGCTGACAAGCTGCTCGACAAGATCTTGAAGCTGCGCATTTTCAGCGACGCCCAGGGCAAGATGAACCTGAGCGTGCAGAACATGGACGGCCAGGGCCAGCACGGCGGCCTGCTGATCGTCAGCCAGTTCACCCTGGCAGCCGACGCCTCCAGCGGCAACCGCCCCGGCTTCAGCCTGGCCGCACCACCGCCGCTGGGCGAACAGCTCTACGACCACTTCGTCACCCAGGCCCGCAAGCTGCACCCAGAAGTCCACACCGGCCGCTTCGGCGCCGACATGCAGGTGCAGTTGGTCAATGACGGCCCGGTGACGATCCCGCTACGCGTCGATCCGCCGGCGTGAGCGCAGCCCCACCGGAGCGCGAGGACGAGCGAGCACGAGCCACGCCGGAGCGCGAGAGCAAATCGGGGTCAGATCCCGATTCAGGACAGCAGCTTCTCCGAAGAGCGGGGAGTCGAACGAAATCGGGCTCTGACCCCGATTTGCGGTCGACCCCGATTTGCGGACACCACAAGAGACCCTGGCCTGCAAAGCCGCGAGCAGACAGTCGCCGCCGCTTCAGTACTCGGTCCCTCTGCTCCGCTTCACTGCGCGCCGGGACTACCCTCCGATGCTCATCGACCAGGGCAGTTGCGCAAACTCGGGGCTGCGCCCCTCAGACAGCGCGCAACTGAGCGCTTCGCGCCGACCCTGGCCGACTCCGCTTCTCGGCTTCGCACAGGCGCGCCGTCAACTGCCCGCCCGCGGCTTCGAGCGGATGGGCTTGTTCGCGAATCGGTGTTGCGGGCCATGAACCCTAGAATCATCAAGCGCAAGGCTCTTGAGGCCCTCTGAATCCCAACCCGTTGTTCCGCGCTGATGTCTGCTGATACTCCTCCCTTTCATGGCGTTTCCATCGTTTCCGTTTGGGAGGACGAGTCGCTGTTTGAAGTGTTGGTCCGCGCGTCCAACGGCGAATTTTCTGGTGAGGCTGGTTGCTACACCACGAGAGAACACATGAGGCAGCTGGCGGCTTCCGTCGATCGTTTTCCAGCTTCTGTTGATGCACAAGTGTCGTTTTCCAGCGGGCCGAGCGCAGACTTTTCATACTTCAGCTTGCACTTCTCTTGCATCGACGGGGCAGGCCACGTAGTGCTGCGCGTGAAGATTGCGGAAATCATCCGTTGGAGCAATGGGCGTCCGACGAACAATGTGGTGGAGTTCGACGTACCCGTGGAGCCCGCGGCGATTGACAGATTTGCAAGCGCTCTTGCAACAATATCCGATGCCCCAATCGGCACGGTGACGGCTGAGCTCAATGCCGGGCCGTGACATGCGGTGCAACATCCGCGAAAGTATGCGTCGCCGCCGTTTGCTAGCCGCGTCGATACCCTTCCTGTTCCTGGCCGGCTTCGCCACGACGACCAGAGCCGCCACACCAAAGGAGCCCACCCCCATGCCCCCGGAAGCGATTTCCAAAGACGCTGTCATCCAGTTTCTGAACCGGTTCGAGGAACTCGCCGAGAAGGAGGACTTCAGCCTGATCAAGGACATGGTGCATGAGCGTGCCTTCTTCCGGTTCAATGACGGCGACTTCATTGGCCGACCGGCCGTGCAAGCCATATTCGAAAAGACCTGGAAGAGCGGTGGCTCCGGCGTCAGGAAGGAGCGCTTTTACCTGACCGACATCTTCGTGTTGTCAACCGACCAGGCCAGCGCCACGGCGACTTATACGTACAACTGGGAAGGCTCGCAGGATGGCAAGCAATTCCGGATTCAAGGCCGCGGTACGCGGGTGCTGGTGAAAGAGCAGGGGCGGCTGCAGATCATCCATGAGCATCTGAGCCGGTTTCCGAGGCCGCAATAGCTCAATACGGATTGCCAAAACCCAACCGCGCCAGAATCCCGATCTCCCTGGCCTCCATCGCCCGGGCATCCGCCTGCGAGGTCTCGTGGTCCCAGCCCTGGGCGTGCAGGGTGCCGTGGACCAGCAGGTGGGCGTAGTGGGCCTGCAGGGTCTTGCCCTGCTCCTTCGCCTCTAGCGCCACCACCGGTGCGCACAGCACCAGGTCGGCCTGTACCTCGGGCTCGGTGCTGTAGCCGAAGGTCAGCACATTGGTGGCGTAGTCCTTGTGGCGGTAGCCCAGGTTCAGCGCGCGGCCTTCCTCGGCGTTCACCACCCGCACCGTGATCTGGGCGTCCGCGTCCAGGCTGTGGCGGATCCAGCGCGCCACCTGGTGCCGTGGCAGCGCGGCGCGATGTCGCCGGGCCTGCTCCAGCGGCCCGAATTGCAGCGATAGTTGCAACGTTTTGAGAGTCATTTCAGGCCAGGAAGCTCATAAACAAAGCACCGAGCACTACTGAAACCATAGCGCATCACCCTCCCGCTCACAGCCCTGCAAGCTTGCGCGCCGCCACGCCGCGCGCGTCATACGCGTCCACGATGCGCGCCACCAGCGGATGGCGCACCACGTCGGCGCTGGTGAAGCGGCATATGGCAATGCCCTTGACCCTTTTCAGCACCCGCTCGGCGTCGATCAGACCGCTGAGCTGGGTCTTGGGCAGGTCGATCTGGCTCACGTCGCCGGTCACCACGGCCTTGGCGCCGAAGCCCACGCGGGTGAGGAACATCTTCATCTGCTCGGGCGTGGTGTTCTGCGCTTCGTCCAGGATGATGAAGGCGTTGTTCAGGGTGCGCCCGCGCATGAAGGCCAAGGGCGCCACTTCCAGCGTCTGGCGCTCGAAGGCCTTTTGCACCTGCTCAAAGCCCATCAGGTCGTACAGCGCGTCGTACAGCGGGCGCAGATAGGGGTCGATCTTCTGGTTCAGGTCACCCGGCAGAAAACCCAGCCGCTCACCGGCTTCCACTGCGGGGCGTGTGAGCACAATGCGCTGCACGGCGCTGCGCTGCAGCGCGTCCACCGCCATCGCCACCGCCAGATAGGTTTTGCCGGTGCCGGCCGGACCGATGCCGAAGCTGATGTCGTGGTTGGCAATGTTTTCCAGGTAGGTGGCCTGGTTCGGTGTCCTGGCCCGCAAGTCGGGCCGGCGGGTCTGCAGCGCCGGTGCGCCGTCCGGCCCCGCCGGAGCGGCCAGCGCACCGTCACCGGCCAGCATCAGCTGCACCGTGTCGGCAGCAATGGGACGGGCGGCAATTTCGTACAGCGCCTGCACCAGCTCCAGCGCCTGGGTCACACGGGCCTTGGTACCCTCGAAGCGAAACTGCTCGAAGCGGTGCTTGATCACCACCTGCAACGCCAGCTCGATGGTGCGCAGGTGCGCGTCCATGGGGCCGCACAGGTGGTCGATCCGGGTGTTGTTGGGCGGCGAAAAGGTGTGACGCAGAATCATGGGCATGAAACAACTGTGGGCTTCGATTGTCGCGCCATCACCGGCGCCGCTGGCGTTGGCTGCAGCGCCGGCCCTTAGCCAGCGGCTGCGCAGCGGGCCCTGGCGCAACTGGCTGGCGCTGGCGCTGATCATGCTGCTGGCACTGGCCGGCCTGTGGCGGGCTCTGGCCGAGCCCTCGCTGGGCCTGCGCTTTGTGTTGGAGGCCGACGGCCACATCAGCGCCCAGGACAGCCGCAGCGGCGCCACCATCCTGACCGATGTCCGGGCCCTGGTGACACCCCAGGCGCGGGTGGAGTTGCCGCAGATGGCACTGC
Source organism: Rhodoferax sp. (assembly GCA_031372035.1). Classification (GTDB taxonomy): domain Bacteria; phylum Pseudomonadota; class Gammaproteobacteria; order Burkholderiales; family Burkholderiaceae_C; genus CAISIP01. Next base: position 3,938 of record JANMKM010000227.1, read on the forward strand.
GCGAGACCTCGGGTGCGCTGCACCTGTACAAGGACCAGGACCGCTTTCACGCCGTACACCGCGACATCTGGCAGGCGCTGGCGCAAGGGCCGCTGCAGATCGAGAGCGACCAGGGCTCGTGGCCGGCCACGCCGCAGCCGAAACAGCTGGGCGAACTCGGCCCCCTGTTCTGGGTGCCCTGGCTGCTGGGCCTGATGTCCATGTCCGTGGGCCTGGCGGTGTGGGTCTACCGCCCCGGCGACGCCGGTGCCAACTGGTATGCCGCGGCCAGCGTGGCCTATGCCTTCTACATGCTGGTAACGGCCTGCGCCAGCTCGCGCCTGCTGACCCAGGACCCCTTTGCCTGGGCCCGCATCCACCAGCTCACGCATCTGGCGGGCTACATCCATACGGGGGGTTTCTGCATGCTGCTGCTGCGCCACCCCACGCGGCTGCACCTGCCGTGGCTGCCACCGCTGATCTGGCTCTGGGTGGCTGGCGCCATGGTGGTGGACGTGGGCCGGCTGGTGCCCACCATCTCCCTGGGCTACCGGTTGCCGACCACGGTACTGCTGCTGCCGCTGCTGAGCCTGTTTGCCTTGCAGTGGCGGGCCTGCCGCAACGACCCGGTGCTGCGGGCCCAGATCAAGTGGTTCGGCCTGTTGCTGTTGCTGTCGTTCGCGGTGGTGTCGGTGGGCTTTGGCATCGGCGCGGTGGGCGAAGACATACACCTGCCCATGGTCTACGGCTTTGGCTGGCTCTCCTTGCTGTTCCTGGGCCTGGTGCCGCTGGTCACGCGGGTCGGACTGTTCCAGCTGGAGCGCTGGTGGACCAGTGCCTGGCTCTGGTTCCTGGGCGGGCTGGCAGTGGTGGTGCTGGACCTGGCACTGTTGGCCCTGGCGCCGCTCTCCAGCGCCAACGCCCTGGGTTTGTCGGTGGCGATCATGGGCTGGCTGTATTTCCCGCTGCGCCAGGCTCTGTGGCGCCGGCTGGCACGCGGCGCCCTGCCGGAAACACGCGATGTACTGCCCGACATCGTGGCCCTGGTCACCAGCGGCCAACGCGATGCGCTGAGCCTGAACCAGGCCTGGCAGACGCTCTGGGACCAGGTGTTCCAGCCACAGGGCATGCAGATCAGTGACAGCGCCGCAGCGCTGCGGGTGCTGGGTGACGGCCGCAGACTGCAGATACCCGGCTCGGGCAACCTGCAGGGCCTGGAGCTGAGCCTGCCGGAGCGCGGCCGGCGCCTGTTCAACCCGGACGACCAGCGCCGCGCCAGCGAGATCGTGCGCCTGGTGCAGCACGGCCTGGCCTCGCACGAGGCCTACCAGCGCGGTGTGCGCGAGGAGCGCCAGCGCATCGCCTCGGACCTGCATGACGACCTGGGCGCCAAGCTGCTGACCATCGTGCAGTCGGTCGGCAACGAGTCCGTGGCGCAGCTGGCACGCTCGGCGCTGGAGGAGATGCGCTTGAGCGTGCGCGGCCTCACGTCAGGCCCCGCGCCCCTGGCCGATGTGCTGGCCGACTGGCGCGGCGAAACCGTGTCGCGTCTGGCTAGTGCCGGCCTCGCGGTGCAGTGGGACGCACCCGACCCTGCCCCCGAAGGCATGATCCATCCGCACCTGCATGGCCAGTTGACGCGGATATTGCGCGAAGCCGTGACCAACAGCATCCGCCACAGCGGCGCGCAACATTGCGCCATCACCATTGCCTTCGCAGCCGGCCGCCTGTCACTGCAGGTGCTGGATGACGGCCATGGCATGGTCGCCCTGGAGCCTTCAGCGCGCCGTGGCCACGGCCTGACCAGCATGGAGCGCCGGGTGCGCCAGCTGGGCGGCGAATTCCTCCTGGACAGCAGCGCGCGCGGTACCCTGCTGGCAGTGGAAGTACCCTTTGCCCTCGGCGCTTTCGGCACCTCACCCAGCTCCTTCACCCCGCTCACATAGGAAACCCGATGATTGGACGTTTGCAGGGCCTGCTGGCCGAAAAGAACCCGCCGCAGGTGCTGATCGACTGCAACGGTGTGGGCTACGAGGTGCAGGTGCCGATGAGCACCTTCTACAACCTGCCGGCCTTGGGCGAGCGCATCACGCTGCTGACGCACTTCGTGGTGCGTGAGGACGCGCAGTTGCTCTACGGCTTTGCCACGCCTGCAGAGCGTGAGGCCTTTCGGCAGTTGATCAAGATTTCGGGCGTGGGGCCACGCACCGCGCTGTCGGTGCTCTCCGGCATGGCGGTGGGCGAACTGGCGCAGGCCGTGACGCTGCAGGAGGCCGGCCGCCTGATCAAGGTGCCGGGCATCGGCAAGAAGACTGCGGAGCGGCTGCTGCTGGAGCTCAAGGGCAAGCACGGCGCCGACATCGGCGCCGTGGGCGGCCCGGCCAACGACGCCCAGCTCGACATCCTGCAGGCGCTGCTGGCCCTGGGCTACAGCGACAAGGAAGCCGCCGCCGCGCTCAAGGCCCTGCCGAAGGACTGCGGCGTGAGTGAGGGCATCAAGCTGGCGCTGAAGGCGTTGGCGAAGTAACGGCCAGGTCATGCAGCAGCGCCACCAGCTCCGTCGGCGCGCTGACCATCGGGTCATGCCCGGTCGCCATCTCCACGTAGCGGCTGCCCGGCAGCCAGGCGCCGTCCCAGAAGCGTGAGCTGCGCACCCGCGGCCGGATCGAATCGATCGTGGCCAGGGCCGGCTGGGTGCAGCTGATGAAGGTGCGCGGCACCGACGCCACCCGGGCCGGGTCGAACTGCAATGTGTGGCTGTAGGGCTCGGCCGGGTGCGGAGTCTGGCGCCGTGCGACCCAGGCGTGCTGTTCATTGGCCAGGCCGAACACGGAAGGGTCGGGCGCCGGGATGCTGTTGTTGCCGGAAGCTGCGGCCGCCGCCAGGCGTGATGTGCGGGTGGCGGCCGAATGGGTGTCGCCCCAGGCCTCGCCCGGCGCCGGCACCACGGCGTCCAGGTACACCAGATGCGCCAGGCTGCCTGGCATGCGGTCGGCCACGGCGGTGATCAGCATGCCGGCGTAGCTGTGACCCACCAGGATCACGGGCTCCAGCTCCTCGCTGCGCAGGGCCTGCGTGACGTCTTCAATGTGCGTCTCCAGCGTGATGCCGGCATGCAGCAGGTGCGCCCGCTCACCCACGCCGGTGAGTGTGACCGCGTGCGCTCGATGCCCGGCGGCCAATAGGGGCGCCAGCACGTCGCGCCAGCACCAGGCACCGTGCCAGGCGCCGTGGACCAGGAGGAAATTCGCCATGTGTGTGCTCCTTGTACGCAGGCAACCTGGTGTCAGTGGCCTACCGAAAAATCATTGCGTCCGGTTCGGTCCTGACCGCGCAGCAGCCACAACGGCCGCTGGGCAAACGCCACCGGTATGCCGCTCTTGCCATTGGCCGGGTTCAAGTTGCGCTCGAACACCGAGCTGCCCGGCATGTAGCGCAGCGCCACACCGGTGCGGCGCTGGGTCGAGCGGTTCACAGCAGCACCATGGATCATGTGCACGTCGTGCATCGACATCTGGCCCGGCTGCAGTTCCAGGTCCACGGCCGTGGCGGGGTCGAACACCTCCGGGCTGGTGCTCTGGCTCAGCACCAGGTCATCGCGCTGCTCCAGCAGATGCGGATGCGTCACCTGCTCCCGGTGCGAGCCCGGAATCACGCGCAGGCAGCCGTTGGCCACGGTGGACGGGTCCAGCGCCACCCAGACCGTGCAGTTGGCCAGCGGCCGGATCGGCCAGTAGTGGCCGTCCTGGTGCCAAGGGGTCTCCATGCCGTCGCCAGCAGGCTTGCAGAACACATGGCAGCCCCACAGGATGATGTCCGGCCCGATCAGCTGCTCCACCATGTCCAGAATCTGCGGCTCCATCGCCAGCGCCAGAAAGTCCGGGTGCCCGCACACGCCCTCGGCATTGGCCGCGCCGTTGCGGCCCACCGCATGGGCGCTGACCAGCTTTTCCGGGCGCACGCCGGGGTTGTCGCGGATCAGCTGCTCCAGGCTGCCGCGCAGCTGTTCTACGCGTTCCGGCGCCAACGCAAAGCCAGGAATCAGGTAGCCCTGCTGCCGGTACTGCGCGATTTCCTGCTGCGAGAGCCTGGCCATGTGTCACCCCGTCGTTATGGCTGGCGATTGTGGCCTAATTGCGGGTCCACCGCAGTCCCGCACTGCCCGCCAACCCAATTGGAGCCACCATGGCCAAGAAGATCAGAACCGAAAGCGACATCCACGCACCCAAGCCCGTCCCCGCCCCCGGCAGCTCCACCACCGCTGGCCGCGGCCAGAAGCGCAGCCTGGAGCGCGGCACCGCCACTCGCAACAAGAAGAACCCAGGCAAGCGGGCGAAGAAGGGCGGTTGAGGCGCCGCGGCGTCGAACAACAGCCAAGCTCGCAAGATCAGGCTGACGGGGCGCTCGGCGCAGCGGCGTCAAGGAGGAGGAGAAGGCCGCAGGCCGACGACGGGGGACAGCCGCGGAGTTGGGTGCGCCGCCAGTCTGATCCCACCCGGGCCGTCTCCCGGCGACCTACATATTGCGCCGGTACTGCCCGCCCACCTCGAACAGGGCGTTGGTGATCTGACCGAGTGAACAGACGCGCACGGCGTCCATCAGCACTTCGAACACATTGCGGTCCTCGATCACGGCGCGCTGCAGGCGGCGGATCTG
>JANMKM010000242.1:0-7444 GCA_031372035.1 Rhodoferax sp.
AAAAACTCGCACGGTCGACTTATGGAGCCGATTGGCGTGCAACTGGCTCGACCAGGCTGCTTGATGGCCTTGCGTGTCCGACCGAAGCAACCTGTTTTGTCCCGTCACTCCTCCTCATGGCGTAAGACGTAAAACATGACCGCCTTTCCTGCCACGAACTGTGCGCCTAAGGAAGAGACCACTGCTCTTCTGTGAGTCGCCGGTATGGCCGGCAACTCGGAGTCTGATTCGCGCGCAGCAATCTTGGTGCTCAGGGCAGAATTCCTGTCCCAAGAAACCGACGCTGGCGCCATCGCTGAAAACTGTGCTTTGGTCATTCCCAATCTCAAGCCGCCGATCTGCAAGACCGATAGGCGATCCGAGGATGCAGGAGTTGTACAGTTGCGGTGCGGTGGCGCTTTGCTGACGGCCACACCTTCCAGCCTTGTCCCTCCACCCATTTCGCCCGAAAAAAAGTTGACATAGGCGCCTCGAACGCTATAGCAAATGCTCGTGAGTGAAGAGGAAGCGTCGCCGGACCTCGTCATATCGACGGGTCCAAGCGTTTGCCGAACCTGGTCTAGAGTCGAGCTCCAAAGCGCGAAGCCTGCAAACGATGCGAACGGATCATGTGGTGCGGCGCAGGCTACAGACAGGCATGCATTCAGAACAACCGCAACGGCAGTAGGCTTCAACATCTCACAGATCTATTCAGACTCTTCTGTTCTTGGATCGGCATAGCACCACCCGCCGCCCTTCATCCGTTCCCGATACTCTGGCTTCAACTCGCTGGGTCCATCGCTTCCGAGCAGACCACATGGGTCGTACCAAATTTTGGTTCGCACAGCTCCACGTATGGCGGGCAATTCACCCACAAACTCGGGCACATCCGGGCACCGGTAGTGCCAGAGCGCCCATCGATCGGGGACCTGGTCAAAGCACAACAGTTCCTTGATTCCCCCGTTGCAGTTGGTGCCTATGACCAGGATGTCGCCGGGCAAGATGTCACCTGGATTGCCAATCTTGACAACGACATCGTGATGAAATTCACCTTGCTTCCAATGATCAAGCACCTGATATTCACCGTACCTTTCACGCATGAGCCCCAGCAATGACGACAAGACGGTACTGCCGGTCAACGGGGCCAAATTCGAAACAGGATGCATCACGGACCGCCCTGTTTCACCAACGCCGTACAAGTCTGATTCACATTCACACCTCCGGCGCCGATACTACTGCACCGACCGAGAAAGCGCGTCATGGGAGCCTCGTTAATGGCCCTCTGCTGCCGCTACATTTCGCTGCGCCACCCACCCCGGCATCCCCGGCAGCGAAAGCGGTTGGCACGCCTGGTCTGGGTACAAGCCCAACTCGCCAGATCAGGTCGGCGGGGCGCTCGGCGCAGCGGCATAAAGGAGGAGGAGGCCGCAGGCCGACGGGGGACAGCCGCGGAGCTGAGTGCGCCGTTGGCCTGATCCCACCACGGCCGCGGAGCTGAGTGCGCCGTTGGCCTGATCCAGCCAAGAGCGTGGCGCAACCCTCACCGTACTGCGGCACTGCGCAACCAGCGCGCCACCAGTGACAGCGAAACCACACTGATCAGCACGCACACACCCAGCGGTATCAGCAGGTGCTCCATGCCAAAGCCTTCGCCCTTGAGCACGCGGTTCATCAGCACGTTCTGTGCCATCGCCGGCACCCACAGCTGCCAGCCGGATTCGCCGCTCTGGCTGAAGAGCGTGAACATCGGCAGCAGCGAGACCAGCAGCATCAGCACGCTGGAGCTGGCCTGCGCCTCCTTGAAGCTCTTGGAGCGGATCGCCACTGCCATCAGCAATGCCGAGAACGCCGCGGCAAAGGGCAGCAGGCACAGCAGGAACAGGGTGGCCTCGCCGGCACCGAAACGGAACATCGCCTGCAGTGTGTCGCTGCGCAGCAGCGCCTGCGCCGGCAGGAAGCTGAAGCTGCTGAGCACTGCGATCAGCATCGCAATGCTGGAGACCGCGCACCACTTGCCCAGCGCCAGCGACCAGGCGCTGGCCGGGTTCATCATCAGCGGCTCCAGCGAACCACGCTCACGCTCGCCGGCCGTGCTGTCCAGCGCGGCATTGAGCGCGCCATAGAGCACGGCCATTAGCACGAAGAACGGAAGCATGCTGGTCAGCTGCACCACCCGCGCCTGGGCATTGGCCAGATCGCGCTCTTCCACCTGCACCGGCTCCAGCAGCTCCGGCGAGACGCTGCGCAGCGCCAGGCTCAGCGTTGCCCGCTCGCGGCTGAAGCCGGCCAGCAGCCGCTGCACGCGGGCCACGCCGGAGTTGCTCTGCCGGTTCGAGCTGTCCGTCACCAGCTCCAGCAACGGTTGCTCGCCATGCTGCAACGCTGCCTCGAAATCCTTCGGTATCAGCAGCACCGGGTCACTGAATTTGGAGGCGCGCAGTTGCGCCTCGTAATCCGCTGGTGGCGTCTTCACCACCCAGGTCTGGCGCTCCAGGAAATTGCGCAGGCTCGGTGCCTGCTCAATGCCCACCGCATAGAGCTCGCGCTGGTCGGCCCGCGCCTCCAGACTGGCGATCAGCTGCGACAGGGCAATCAGCATCAGCGGCCCCAGCAGCACTCCGCTGACCAACACCACCAGCATGGTGCGGCGATCGCGCAGGGCATCCCGCAACTCCTTGGCAAACACCGCCCAGACCACGCGCAATGACTTCATGGCTGCTCCTGTGCGGGCTGGGTATCGGGCGCATCGCCGTCGGCCCAATGGGGTTCCACGGGCGCCGCTGTGGCAGCAGGCTGCGGCGCAAACGCCAGCTGCACAAAGGCCTCTTCAAAATCCCGCTCGCCAGTACGCGCCAGCAACTCCGGCACCGTGCCGCTGGCCACACTACGGCCCTGCGCCACCAGCACCACGGTGTCGCACAGCCGCTCCACCTCCTGCATGATGTGGGTGGAAAACACAATGCATTTGCTCCCGCCCTCGCGCGTGCGCAGGAAGCGCAGCGACTCGCGCAGCGCCCGCGTCGCCAGCACGTCCAGGCCGTTGGTGGGCTCGTCGAGCACGATGTTGGCCGGGTCATGCACCAAGGCCCGGGCCAAAGCCGTCTTCATGCGCTCGCCCTGGCTGAAGCCATCGGTGCGGCGTTCCAGCAGAGCTGTCATGTCGAACATCCGTGCCAGGGTCTCGGCCCGCGCCTGGGCAGCGTCCAGCGCCATGCCCTGCAGCCGGCCGTAGTAGACGATGTTCTCGCGTGCGGTGAGGCGCGGGTACAGGCCGCGGGCGTCACTGAGCACGCCCATGCGCGCCAGCGCCTGCAGGGGCTGGGCCACCACGTCAATGCCATCCACACGGATGCGGCCGGTGTCGGGCCGGATCAGGCCGGCGAGCATGCGCAGCGTGGTGGTCTTGCCGGCGCCGTTGGGCCCCAGCAGGCCGGTGATCTGGCCGTCCTGTGCCTGAAAGTCCACGCTGCGCACGGCATGCACGAAGCCGGTCGGCGTGCGCCTGAAGGACAACCCGGGCGATTTGGAGGCGGCTGGAAACCTGCGCGCCAGCTGCTCGATCCGGATCATGGCTTGCTGCCCACAGGTGCCAAGCTCAGCGGCACAAAGGCCGGCGGGCGCGGAATGCTGCGGGCGCAGTCCGCGTCCACGGCCAGCGCAGCAGCATCGTCCCCGGCCTCAATGAAGCGCAGCAACACGTCGCGCATGCAGGCCAGGCCTGAGACGCCGTGGCCGGCATTGGGCACCACCACATGGCGCGCCAGCGGCCCCAGCGCCTGGGCCACGCGTTGGGCGTGGCGCGGCGGGGTGGCCGGGTCCAGGCCACCGCTGAGCAGCAGCGTAGCGGCCGGCGCGGCCGTGATGCGGTAGAAGGCGTCGGGCAGCGGTGCACGCGGCCAGTCGGCACAGCCGCGCTCGTACAGCTTGCCAAACTCCGGGCCGAAGTCACGGCCCGGCAGGTCCGGCGTGTGACCCATGCGCGGATAGTCCTCAGCGCAGACCACGGAAAAATGCATGCCCTCGGCCAGCGCCGTACGCCGCCGTGCACCCAGGGCCAGGCCGAGGCCCACCAGCGGCTCCAGGTCGCCTTTCGCTGCGGCGCTGATCGCCGCCGGCAGGGCCGCCGCTGTCGCTGGCGCATACAGGGGCAACCGGACCCAGCCCAGCACCAGCTCACGCGTCACGCCCAGCTCCTCGCGCTGCCCGGTCAGCGGATGCGTCACCAAGGCGCTGCGCGGCAGACTCTGCAGCAGCGCCGCCCAGTCCTCGGCCAGATTGGGATAGCGCGCCTTGCAATCGGCCTCGCGGCTGCAGGACAGCAGCAGGGCCTCCAGTGCGGCCTGGCCATCGCTGGAAAAACTCTGCGGCAGCACCATGTCCGGCGGTGCCACGCCGTCCAGCACTGCCCGGCGCACGCTGCGCGGAAACTGGCGCATGTACTCCAACGCAGCCCGGGTGCCGTAGGACGCGCCGATCAGGTCGATGCGGCTGGCGCCCAGCACCTGGCGCACGGCGTCCAGGTCCTGCACGGCAATCAATGTGTTGAATTGCCGCAGATCGCCATAGGGCAACTTCGCCAGCTTGTCGCGGCACAGCGCCAGCCAGACGCTGCCCAGTTGCAGGTCGAGCTGCTGGGCCAGTGGCCGATGGCGCTGGTCTTCGCACTCCAGCGGCGCCGAGCGCCCGGTGCCACGCTGGTCCACGAACACCAGATCGCGCCGGTTGTTCAGCCGGGCAAACTGCTGCATCCACAGCGGCGCCAGCTTGATCGCGCTTTGCCCCGGGCCACCGGCCAGCAGGAACACCGGGTCGGCCTGCTTGGCGCGCGCCAGCGCCGGCACCACCACGTAATGCACCTGGATCGCCGTGCCAGCCGGCTGCTGCGGGTCCAGCGGCCGGGTCACCAAGCCGCACTGCACTTCGGTCTTGATGCCGCTGACCCGGCATGGCGCCGGTGGGCTGTCGGCCGCCTGCGCCAAGCCGGCGACAGCACCGAGAACAAGGGCCCTCAAGGCAAGACTCAAGGCTGCGTTCACTGGAGTACCTTCGCCCTGGCGGGCTGCGGTGCGAGCTTGCTTGGGGCGGCCCGGGGCAGCGCTCATGGCACCGGCGTGAGCTTGGCCACCGCCAGCGCCAGCCATTTGGTGCCATGGCGCGGGAAGCTGATCTGGGCCCGGGCATCGTCACCCACGCCTTCGAGCGTGAGGATGCTGCCCTCGCCAAACTTGTTGTGGAACACGCGCTGGCCGGCACGCAAGGCGCCTGCCGCGGGCGTGGCCGAAGGTGCCACGGCACCCAGGGTTCCGGGGCGAAAACCGGCTGCAGCGCCCGTGGACCAAGAGCGGGGTGCTCCTGACGACGCGGCAAACCCGGGGCTGGACGGGTACCGTGGCTGCTTCGGCGCCAGCCATTTCAGCGACTCTTCCGGCAGCTCTTCCAGGAACCGGCTGCGCACATGGTAGCGGGTCTGGCCGTGCAGCATGCGGGTCTGCGAATGGCTCAGGTAGAGCCGGTCCCGGGCCCGGGTCATGGCCACGTACATCAGCCGCCGTTCCTCCTCCAGACCGTCGCGGTCGCTCATCGAGTTCTCGTGCGGGAACAGGCCCTCTTCCAGGCCGCTGATGAACACGCAGTCAAACTCCAGCCCCTTGCTGGCGTGCACCGTCATCAGCTGTACCGCGTCCTGGCCGGACTGAGCCTGGTTGTCGCCGGCCTCCAGTGCTGCATGGGTCAGAAAGGCGGCCAGCGGCGACAGGGTCTCGCCGGTCTCCTGGTCCGGTGCCAGGGCCTCCGGCGCCGGCAGGTCCGGGTCCAGCCCCTGCGACACCGGTGACTGCGTCAGGCCGCGGCCCAGCTCGTCGATGGGCAGCGCCACGGCATCGCGGCCAAAGCCTTCCTGCGTGACAAAACTCTCGGCAGCGTTGACCAGTTCCTCCAGGTTTTCCACCCGGTCGGCGCCTTCCTTCTCCTCCTTGTAATGCTGCAGCAGGCCGCTGGCGTCGAGCACCAGTTCCATGATCTGGCGCAGCGTCATGCCGGTGGTCTGCTCGCGCAGCACCTCGATCTTGGCCACGAAGGCGCCGATGCTGGTGCCCGCCTTGCCGGTGATCTGGGAAACCGCGGCCCGCAGCGAGCTGTTGCCGGCCCGGGCCGCGTCCTGCAGCTGCTCCAGGCTGCGCGCGCCAATGCCGCGTGGCGGAAAGTTGACCACCCGCATGAAGCTGGTGTCGTCATGCGGGTTCTCCAGCAGCCGCAGGTAGGCCAGCGCATGCTTGATCTCGGCGCGCTCGAAAAAGCGCAGGCCGCCCTAGACCTTGTACGGGATGCCGGCATTGAACAGCGCGGTCTCGATCACCCGGCTCTGGGCATTGCTGCGGTACAGGCTGGCGAGTTCGCGCCGCGGCGTACCGTCGCGCACCAGCTGTTGCATCTCCTCCACCATCCACTGGGCCTCGGCAAAGTCGCTGGTGGCCTCGAACACCCGCACCGGCTCGCCGGCGCCGCGGGTGGTGCGCAGGTTTTTGCCCAGCCGGCGGGCGTTGTGGCTGATCAGCGCGTTGGCGCTGTCCAGGATGGTGCTGAAAGAGCGGTAGTTCTGCTCCAGCTTGATCTGGTGTTGCACCTGAAATTCGCGCACGAAGTCCGCCATGTTGCCGACCCGGGCGCCGCGAAAGGCATAGATGCTCTGGTCGTCGTCGCCCACCGCCAGCACCGCGCCGCGCATCTGCAGCAGGCCATCGGCGTCCTGCCCGGCCAGCATCTTGATCCAGGCGTATTGCAGCCGGTTGGTGTCCTGAAACTCGTCAATCAGGATGTGGCGAAAGCGGCGCTGGTAGTGCTCACGCACCGGGTCGTTGTCGCGCAGCAGCTCGTAGGAGCGCAGCATCAGCTCGCCGAAATCGACCACGCCCTCGCGCTGGCACTGGTCCTCGTACAGCTGGTAGATCGCCACCTTGCGCCGGGTGTCCTCGTCCCGGGCATCGACCATGTTCGGCCGCAGGCCCTCTTCCTTGGAGCCGGCAATGAACCACTGCACCTGCTTGGGCGGGAAGCGCTCGTCGTCCACATTGTTCTGCTTCATCAGGCGCTTGATGGCGCTGAGCTGGTCCTGCGTGTCCAGGATCTGGAAGCTCTGCGGCAGGTTCATCAGCCGGAAGTGCGAGCGCAGCAGCCGGTTGCACAGACCGTGGAAGGTGCCGATCCACATGCCGCGCACGTTCACCGGCAGCATCGCGGTCAGCCGCGTCATCATCTCCTTGGCCGCCTTGTTGGTAAAGGTCACGGCCAGCACGCCACCGGGTGTGACTTGCCCGGTCTGCAGCAGCCAGGCGATGCGGGTGGTCAGGACCCGGGTCTTGCCCGAGCCCGCGCCGGCCAGGATCAGCGCATGTTCGGCCGGCAGCGTCACCGCGGCGCGCTGTTCGGGATTGAGGTGCGCAAGCAGTGCGGAATCGGCGGTTGTTTC
>JANMKM010000526.1:0-4640 GCA_031372035.1 Rhodoferax sp.
CCGCTTGCCGTGCAGGCATTTCACGAGTACGACGAGTACCTTTCCACCCGTTCGATCTGACCCCCGGTACCAACCCCAGAAAGGAATCCTGATGAACAAACGCATCTACACCGCGGCGCTGGCAGCCCTGTTGTCTGTCGGCGCGATCGCCGCCACGCCACGCGACACGCTGGTCATCGTCAAGAACATCGAGGATATCGTGAGCCTCGACCCGGCCGAGGCTTTCGAGTTTTCCAGCGGCGAGGCGGTCAGCAACATGTACGAGGGCCTGATCCAGTACGACGCCAAAGACCCGAGCAAGATCCTGCCGGGCGTGGCGGCCAGCTGGAAGACTGGCGCCGACGGCAAGAGCATCGAGTTCACCTTCCGTCCCGGCGCCAGTTTTGCCAGCGGCAACCCGGTACGCGCCGAAGACGTGCTGTTCTCGTACCGCCGCGTGCTCAAGCTGAACAAGGCGCCTGCGTTCATCCTGGCGCAATTGGGCTGGAACAACGACAACATCGCCCAGATGGTCAGGAAAAGCGGCACCAATGCGGTCACCCTGGCCTGGGCCGCCGACTTCGGCCCGGGTTATGTGCTCAACGTGCTGGCGGCACGGCCGGGCAACGTCGTCGATGAGAAGCTGGTGATGGCCAACGAGCAGGCAGGCGATCTCGGCAACCAGTGGCTCAAGAGCAACTCGGCAGGAAGCGGCCCTTACAAGCTGCGACTCTACAAGCCCAAGGAGGTGCTGGTGCTCGAGGCCAACAAGCAGGCCAACCCGCAGCCGAAGATGGCCAATGTGCTGGTGCGCAATGTGACCGAGCCAGCGACCCAGCGGCTGCTGCTGGAATCGAACGACGCCGACATCGCGCGCGACCTCGGGCCGGACCAGATCGAGGCGCTGCGAAGGAACAACGACATCCGCATCGAGGACTACCCGCAGGCGGCCGTGCACTTCATCAGCCTCAACCTGAAGCACGAGAAACTGCGCAACCCTGCCATCTGGGAGGCCATGCGTTATCTGGTGGACTACGACGGTATCTCCAGGCAACTGCTGAAGAACCAGATGCGGGTGCACCAGGCCTTCCTGCCGGTGGGTTTTGCCGGCGCCGTGACGGCAACCCCGTTCAGGCTCGACCCGGAACGTGCCAAGGGCATCCTGACCAGGGCCGGCATCACCAGCCTGGAGATGGACATGGATCTGATCAACACACCGCGCTTCATGGACATGGCGCAGTCCATGCAGGCCAGCATGGCCAAGGCCGGCATCAAGCTCAACCTGCTGCCCGGCACGGGCGCGCAGGTCATCACGCGGTATCGGGCGCGCCGGCACGAGGCCATGCTGCTGTACTGGGGCCCGGACTTCTTTGACCCGCACTCGAATGCCAAGGCCTTCGCCTACAACGTCGACAACAGCGATGGCGCCTACCAGAGCACCACGACATGGCGCAACTCCTGGGCGGTGCCGGAGCTGTCTGCCAGGACACTCGCCGCGCTGAAGGAGTCCGATCCGGCCAAACGCGCAGCCGCTTACCAGAGCCTCCAGCTCGAGGTCCAGGCACGCTCACCCATCATCATGACGTTCCAGGAGCAGAGCCAGGTGGCCTTTCGCAACAACGTGAAGGGCTACGTCCAGGGCTCCGTGGCCGACCTGATCAAGTACGAGGACGTCACCAAGTGAACTGCTGACGGCCGGCCACCAGGAACTGCACGGTGCGCCGCCATTCACCGTTGGGGGCCACGCTCCGCTCGGGCTCTTCCCTGGCCCTGATGCTGGTGGCCCTGCTGCTGATCACCTTCCTGATCAGCAGCGCGGCGCCGATCGATCCAGTGCTCAAGGTGGTTGGGGACCGCGCAACACCCGAAGCCTACGCCAAGGCGAAGGCCGAGCTGGGTCTGGACAAACCCCTGCACCAGCAGTTTCTGGCCTTCGCGCAGAAGGCACTGGTCGGTGACCTGGGGAGTTCGACCTCGACCGGGCGCAAGGTGGTGGAAGACCTCCGGCAGTACTTCCCGGCGACGCTGGAACTGGCCACGGCCGGCATACTGATCGGCATCCTGTTCGGTGTGCCCTTGGGCATGCTGGCAGCGCATCACCATAACCGCTGGGTCGACCAGTTACTGCGGGTGGCCTGCCTGATCGGTTATTCGGTGCCCGTGTTCTGGCTGGGCCTGATAGGACTCCTGGTGTTTTATGCCAAGCTTGGCTGGGTCGCCGGGCCCGGGCGGCTGGACGATGCGTTTCTGTATACGCTGGAGACCTGGAGCAACATCGTTCTGGTCGATGCGCTGCGTTCGGGCAACATCGAGGCGGCGCGCAACGGCGCCATGCACCTGCTGCTGCCAGCCAGCCTGCTGGGCTATTTTTCCCTGGCCTACATCTCGCGCATGACGCGCGCCTTTTTTCTCGAAGAGCTTGGCAAGGAATACGTGATGACGGCCCGCATCAAGGGGGCGTCCGAGATGCGCGTATTGCTGGTGCACGTGCTGCCCAATGTGCTGGCGCCACTTGTGACCGTGATCGCCCTGTCCTACGGCGTCCTGCTCGAGGGCGCCGTGCTCACCGAGACGGTGTTCTCCTGGCCCGGCATCGGCCTGTACATCACCAATGCCCTGTTCAGCGCCGACCTGTCGGCGGTCCTCGGCGGCACCTTGCTGGTCGGCCTGTGTTTTGTCGTGCTCAACACCGCCAGTGATCTCTTTGGCTACCTGGTCGACCCGCGCATCCGATGACACGCGCCGACTGGTTGCTGACCGATACCCCGCAGTCCGCGTGGCAGGCGGGCTGCGGCCGCTGGTACCGCGGCTGGCTGCGCACAGCGCGCAGCCCGGCCATGCTGTTCGGCCTCGCCATCCTGGCCACCATCCTGCTGGCCGCCGTTTTCGCGCCCTGGCTGGCACCCTTTGATCCGAACGCGCAGGACATCAACCAGCGGCTGCTGCCGCCCGGAGGGCCACACTGGCTGGGTACCGACCAACTGGGTCGCGACCTGCTGAGCCGGGTCATCCACGGCACCCGGCCCACGCTGCTGATCGTGCTGCTGGTGGCGTTGCTGTCCGCGCCCATCGGGCTCACGGTCGGCATCTGCGCCGGCTACTTTGGCGGCTGGATCGACACCGCCATGATGCGGCTCACCGACATATTCCTGGCATTCCCCCGCCTCGTGCTGGCGCTGGCGCTGGTGGCCGTACTCGGGCCAGGCATCGAGAACGCGGTGATCGCCATCGCCATCACGGCCTGGCCGCCCTATGCGCGTATTGCCCGCACCGAAACACTGACCTGCCGCGGCAGCGACTTCCTGCAGGCGGCCAGGGTGCAGGCGCTGCCCACACCGCGCATACTGGTTGGCCACGTGCTGCCGATGTGCCTGCCCTCGTGCGTGGTGCGCGTCACGCTGGACATGGCCGGCATCATCCTGACTGCCGCGGGGCTGGGCTTTCTGGGCCTGGGTGCCCAACCACCGATGTCGGAATGGGGCGCCATGATCGCCTCCGGGCGCCAGTTCATCTTCGACCAGTGGTGGGTCGCCGTCGTGCCCGGCGTGGCCATCCTGCTCGGCAGCCTGGCATTCAATCTGGTCGGCGACGGGCTGCGCGACGTGCTGGACCCCAAGCATGGCTGAGCTCGTCATCGACAAGCTCACGGTAAGCTTCGCTACGCCCACTGGCCCGGTGGACGTCGTGCAGGGCCTGTCACTGCAGATGGGCGCGGAACGCGTGGGCATCGTCGGCGAATCAGGCTCGGGCAAGTCCATGACGGCACGGGCCATCATGGGCCTCATACGCCAACCGGGCACCGTCAGCGCCGACCGGATGGCTTTTGACGGCATCGACCTGTTGGCGCAGGACGCGGCGAGCTGGCGCAACATTCGCGGCAGCCGCATCGCAATGATTCTTCAGGACCCGAAGTTCTCGCTCAACCCGGTGCTGCGGGTTGGCCGCCAGATCGCGGAAGCCGGCCTTCTGCACGGCGCGTTCGGCAAGCCGCAGGCGCGTGAGCGCGTGCTGGAGATGCTGGCGACGGTCGGGGTGGATGCCCCGGAGCGCGTGTTCGACGCCTACCCGCACCAGCTCTCCGGTGGCATCGGCCAGCGCGTGATGATCGCCGCCATGATGATCGCCTCGCCCAGCCTGATGATCGCCGACGAGCCGACGTCGGCCCTGGACGTGATGGTTCGCGCCCAGGTGCTTGGAATCATGGACCAGGAGATACGCAAGCGGGGCATGGGCCTGCTGATGATCAGCCACGACCTGAACATGGTGGCCAGCTTCTGTGACCGGGTGATCGTGATGTACCGGGGCCGGGTCGTCGATGCCTGCGCTGCCAAGGACCTGTTTCTGTCGCGGCATCCCTATACCCAGGGCTTGCTGGATTGCCTGCCCACCGGTGAACAGCGCGGCCGGCCGTTGCGCACGATAGACCGCCAGCACATCGAAGCCATGGCGCAAACCCATGGTCACCAGGGACGCGGCGATGGTGCCTGAACCGATCCTGCATTGCGCCGGTCTGGACATCTACCACGGCCATGGCAAGGACCGGATGCACGCCGTGCGGGGCGTGTCCTTTGCCATCCAGCGTGGTGAGACGTTTGGCCTGGTGGGTGGGTCGGGCTGCGGCAAGTCCACCATCTTGCGCATGCTGGCTGGTCTGGACGGTG
>JANMKM010000268.1:0-21732 GCA_031372035.1 Rhodoferax sp.
GCCCTGAACATGCGAACCAACGTCCAGTTGGCGCCACGCGCGGCTGCCCAGCCGCACCCGACCCTTGACGCCGCGTTTACGCGCGATGTGCTGGCGGGCTTATCGCGGCATTACAAGAGCATCCCCTGCACATGGCTCTACGACCGCAGGGGCTCCGAGCTGTTCGAGAGCATCACGACCGTGCGAGAGTACTACCCGACGCGCACCGAGATCCTGATCCTGCGCAGCTGCGCCGCAGAGATTGGCGCACTCGCCGGCCCTCGGGCCAGCTTGATCGAACTGGGCAGCGGTTCGAGCCACAAGACACCGCTGTTGCTTGAAGCACTGCATCAGCCGGCCTGCTACGTGCCTATCGACATTTCGGCGCAGTTCCTGGAGGAATCCGTGAGCGCGCTGCAGGCGCGTTTCCCGGCGCTGCCCATTCCTCCCGTGGCGGCGGACTTCACAAAGGTGGGCGCCTTGCTGCTGCACGCCGAAGCCGCGACCGCTGAGCGCCGTGTCGTGTTCTTCCCGGGCTCGACGATCGGGAACCTGGCGCCCGACGAGGCTGTCGACCTGCTGCGCCAGTTGGCACGGCTGGCGTGCACGGGTGGATTGCTCATCCTCGGCGCCGATGCCACACAGGACCCGGCGGTGCTGCTGCCGGCCTACGACGACGCGCAAGGCGTGACCGCAGCCTTCAACAAGAACCTCCTTGTGCGCATGAATCGCGAACTCGCTGCTGACTTCGATGTCGACAGCTTTTGCCACGAGGCGCGCTTCGACAGCCACCAGTACCGTGTCGAGATGCACTTGGTCAGCCTCTGCGAACAGTGGGTGCAGGTGGCCGGTGACCGCTTCCACTTCGATCGGGGCGAGTCGATCCATACCGAAAACTCCCACAAGTACGGGCTGCTGCGCATGCAGGCCATGGCCCGCAGCGCGGGCTGGGCGCAGCGCCAGATGTGGACCGATTCGCAGGCACGCTTTGGCGTGCATGTCTTCGAATGTGTCGAGTGAAGCCATGAGCGGACGAATCGAACAACTGCTGCGCAATAACCAGGCATTTGTGGCAGAACAACTGGCCTTGGACCCCGGTTACTTCGAACGGCTCTCCGAAGGCCAGCATCCCGAGTTCCTGTGGGTCGGCTGCTCCGACAGCCGCGTGCCGCCCGACCGCATCACCGGCACCCAGCCTGGCGACATGTTCGTGCACCGCAACATCGCCAATCTGGTGGTGCAGACCGACATGAACCTGCTCTCGGTGCTGCAGTACGCGGTGGAGGTTTTGCAGGTGCAGCACGTCGTCGTCTGTGGCCACTACGGTTGCGGAGGCGTGAAGGCGGCCATGGGCGACGCCGACCACGGCTTGATCGACAAATGGCTGCGCACCGTAAAGGACACGCAGGACTACTTCTGGCCACAACTCGGTCTGCTCGAAGAGGCAGCCCGCTTTCGCCGCCGGGTCGATCTGAACGTGATCGAGCAGGTGAATAGCCTGGGCAAGACCCACGTCATCCAGGCTGCGTGGACGGCCGGGCGGCGGCCGATGATCCATGGCTGGGTGTTCGATCTCGCCAGCGGGTTCCTGCGCCGCCACACCGGCGAAATCAACTGCAATCACGCCATCCACGAGGTCTGCAAGGTCCACGGCGCCGGTGCGGGGGCACCCGCGTGACGGCGGCATGGCTGGTGGCCATCCTGTGTGTGGGCGTGATGGGTTTTGCCATCCAGCGCGGCGCCACGTGCACCGTGGCGGCGGTCGACGAAGTGTTGAACAAGCGTCGGGCGCACCGCCTGGTGGCGATGCTCGAAGCGTCGCTGTGGGTCGCCGGTGGCCTGGCGCTGGCGCAGCTGGCACACCTGGCCGGCAGCATGCCCGCTGGCTACGCGATCAGCGTCTGGACCGTAGTCGGCGGCGCCATGCTCGGCCTGGGCGCCTGGGTCAACAAGGCTTGCGTCTTCGGTGCCGTGGCGCGCCTCGGGTCTGGCGAGTGGGCGTATGCGGCCACACCGGTCGGCTTCTACGTCGGCTGCCTCAGCGTGATGCCCGTCTTCTCACGGCCGGTGGCCAAGCCGCTTTCAGAAGGCTCTCCGCTGTTTCAGGTGTCGACCCTGTTCGCGGCGATCTTCCTGATCTTCGTCCTTTGGCGCCTGCGGCCCAGCCTGGGGGCCTTGCGCGGACCTGATCGCAGCGGCTGGTTGCGCCAAAAGGTGTGGGCGCCTCATGCCGCCACCGTGGTCATTGGCGTGAGCTTCGTCATCACACTCCTGTTGGTTGGCCGCTGGGCCTACACCGACGTGCTGGCCGATCTGGCGCGAGCCATGGAGGGCGAGTCGGTCAGCCTGCTGTTGCCGATCCTGCTATTGACTGCGCTGTACACCGGTGCGTTGATCGGCGGCCGCACGGCGGGGCGCTGGCAGTCCGTGCGCGTGTCGGCATTCCAAGTGCTTCGATGTTTCGCTGGTGGCGTCGTGATGGGCTGGGGGAGCCTGCTGATTCCAGGGTCGAACGACGGCCTCATCCTGATCGGCATTCCGCTTCTGCGCCCTTATGCCTGGTTGGCGTTTGCCAGCATGTTCGTGGCGATTGCCGCCGCCATGCTGATTCAAGGTTTCTTGGGGCGTCTGTTGGCCCGCGGGGCCAGAAGCGCATGACCGCGTCATGAGTTGGGCCGACAGCAGTCTTTGCCGAAGCGAATACGCGCCTGAGGCGGCTCCCGGCCGCTGTCGAGGCAAAGCCCGCCGCCGGGCAGCGCTGGTGACGCTGCTTACGCTTTTGCCTGTGCTTTGCGCAGCGCAGGGCGGCCCTGCAATGGAGCGCGAGATCGCCGGCCTGCTGCAGGCGGTGGGCACCTCGAGCTGCGAGTTCATACGTGGCGGCACGGCCTACCCTGCCGCTCAGGCGCAGCAGCATCTGCGCAAGAAGTATGAGTACTTGGCCGTTCGCGGCCAGTTGGCCTCGACCGAGGACTTTGTCGACAAGGTGGCAACCCGCAGCAGCATGCTCGGTGAGGCCTACATGATGCGTTGCGGCAGTGCCGCGCCGCAGCCCTGTGAGCAGCGGCTGCGGGCCAGGCTCAAGGCCATCCGCCAGACGCCGGTGCCTTGAGGCAATAAGCGCCGCCCGCCCTCAGAGGTGCGAAAGGGTACGAAAGGGCGCAGAGCAGTATCAGCTTGAGGCGCTGCCAGAAGGACGAATCGGGCTCCTCGGTGAGCAGCATTTCCTTGCCGTCATCGAAGCCCAGCCATTCGCAGCACTGACCGTCGGCGCCCAGGCGCAGGCGGTAGGCGCTTTCCAGGCGGTCGATGTCGATGATGCACGTCATCTCGCGCGCCAGCGCCGGGCTCTTGATCACCGCGCCGAGTTCGGTGTTGATGGTGGCCGAGCGCGGCTCCAGGTTCATCGAGCCCACGAACTGCACCTGCCGGTCCACCACCGCCACCTTGGCATGCAGTCGCCCCAACGAAGCCCCGAAGAGATTGGTGCGCAGGTTGCGCTTGACGCGCGAGCCGCTGATCGCGTATGGGTCGCAGTTGCAAGCGGCCCGACCGGCCTCCCCTTGCGACTGATCACTGTTCGTTCGGGCGGCATCCCAGCCAGGAACGCGGGGATCGGCTGAGTCCGCGGTTTCCGCGAAGGGTCAAAGCGACCCGAGGATCAGGGTTCACCCGCAGGCCGCGCCCATGACAGACGCTTATCGACCGGGTCGGTCATAGGTGAGCCCTGATCCCCGGACACACCGCAGGCCGGCGGTTTGTGCGTCGCTCACCAGGCTGCCCAGCCTGACTCAGGCCAGACGCTCAAATTGGATTGATGCCAAGGCTTGTCCGGTGATACGGTGCACACCATTCAGTAAATCGGAGTCCAGCATGTCGGTGCTCAGGTGTTGCACAGGCGTTGCGGGGCTTGAAACCGCATTGGCCGCCCCGAAAGTGGTGCCATCGTCAGTGCCTGCGTCATAGACCCGTAGCGGCATCTCCAGACGCTGTAGCCACCGCCCCTCCCGCAGCAGAGAAACGGCCCCCACACCGGTGAACCAATCGGGGCTGGGACCCAGCATGCTGACCAGCGTGACGCGCGGGAATCGCGTGCTGATGTTGAACTGTAGCGAGGTCTCTGGCACGCCAAGGGCCACGCCGTCGCCGCTGAGCGCAAACTCGGCGGTACCTGCAGTGATGGCGTTGGCCACTTCGGCCAGAAGAGGCGTCTTGCTACCTCGCTCGGCCATGTCTTTGATGCCGGTGCTGGCCAGTGCGCCAGGCGCCCAGAAGTCAACCCCAGCGCCGTGGGTGGCGCCAACGATGCCGGTCAGGTGGGCGCCGGAAGGAAACCGGGTTGAGAATGCAGCGGCCGTCCAGTGGTTGCGCAAGGTCACGCGATACATTGCTGAATCAGCGTCTGCCGTCTGAGCAGAGCCTGTCTGAGGATCAGGGGGGCCCGCAACACCGCTGCCATTGCCGCCGCAACCGACCAAGCTGAGAACTCCAAGGGCTAGGAGGCCCCGTCTGTGAATAAGCATCAAATTGCATCCGGGAAGTTGAGGTGCTAGTTGGTCGGCTCGCTACGCCCAAACTTTCATGAATTGAGTGATGCTCCGCACGACTTTTGGTGAGACGGCCGGCGA
The DNA here is from genome assembly GCA_031372035.1 of Rhodoferax sp. Taxonomy (GTDB): domain Bacteria; phylum Pseudomonadota; class Gammaproteobacteria; order Burkholderiales; family Burkholderiaceae_C; genus CAISIP01. The sequence goes on from JANMKM010000268.1 coordinate 4,608, forward strand.
AACCCAGAGCCGCCAAGACAAGTTCGGCAGGCGTTAGGCCTGTGGCCAACGTGCAACCGGATCCGCTGCCGGCGACACTGGCGGCCCCGACTGCCAAGAGCGGACGGATCGAACACCTGCTGCGCAACAGCCAGGCTTTCGTGGCCGAACAACTGGCACTGGATCCCGGCTACTTCGAACGGCTGTCCAAAGGCCAGCATCTCGAGTTCCTGTGGATCGGCTGCTCCAAGACCCTTGCCGCCCGTGCTGCGAGGACGATTTCGGCCAGCGGCAGGCGCGTCTCGGCACGACGCACCGCGTCTGCTTGCATCAGGACGTCGGCACACTTGCGCCGATGATTCTGCAACGCGCTTCAGCGGCTGCGTTCCTGCGATGTGCGGTGCCTGAGTGCGCATACAGTTCGCACGTTACCTGCGACCGAGTTTCGGCGACTTGGTCGAGGCTTGCTTGTCTTTCGTCGTCAGTGGCCGTCAACACCGAGTGCGCCACTGAACCCAGGATCAACGCGCCGCAATGAAGTTCGAGGCGTGCCGCGGCAAGCCGCCCGGGTTGATGAAGTCGGCTTCTTCCCAGTTCATGATTGGCATCTCTCACTATATATAGAGTCACTGGGTGATTGCTACGTCGCGATGCGCCACCGTCGGTTCACAATGCGCTGCTGCCCGGTCACTGGGGTGTGGCCGAACGCCTGGTCCACTATCATTGCTGCAACCGGAGGATCAGAGACTTCCATGTGGACGCAACGAAGAACGCTGCTGACCAGCGGCGCAGCTGTGTCGGCCCTGGTTGCCGCCGGTGCACTGGCCCAGACCGCTGGCGCCACGCCACCACAGCGGGTCGCCATTGCCGTGCCTGGTCCGGGAAATTTGCTGTTCCTGCCCATCACGCTGGCCAGCAAACTGGGCCTGGATCGACAGCATGGCATTGAGCTCGACATCCGCTATATCGGAGGCGGCCCGCAGGCCTTCAAGAACATGCTGGAGCGGAACACCGACTTCTCGGCCGGTGGTTTGTCGGCCCTGTCCCTGCAGCGCCTCAGCGGCAAGCCCGTGGTCTGCATCGTGCCGACGACACGCGTGCCAGCCTATACGTTGGTGGTGCGCACCGCCCTGAAGAGGAAGGTCCGCAGCATCGCAGACCTCGCAGGCCTGGTGGTCGGCGTCAAGGGCCATGTGCCGGGCGGGCGCTCGACTTCGCAGCTGTTCACGGAATATGTGCTCAAGCGTGCCGGTGTCGGACCTGATCGTGTGAACTATGTCTCGGTCGGACAGGCCTATGACAATCAGCATGCAGCGCTGGCCACGGGCACTGTGGATGCCATCATGGGCGACGAACCTTTTGCGACGCGACTGATAGGACAGAAAGTGGGGTTTGCGCTGGCCGACTACCACGACCTGGACGCTACCCGTAAATTGCTGGGCGGGTTGTTCCTCAATGGCCATGTTGCAACCCGACAGGACTTCATCGACAGCAACAGCGATCTCGTCGCTCGGGTAGTGCATGCGATCAGGGATACGCTGGTATGGATAGCCAGCCATTCCAGCGCTGACATGGTCGATGCCCTGGCACCTGCAGGCGTCGAGGAGCGTGCAGCGCTGCTCGAGGTGCTCAGACTGCGCAAACAGATCTACTCGCCCGATGGCCGCTTCTCCGATGAGCAACTGGCGTCGGTGGAGCGCTTTCTGCATGCCACCGAGGACTCGCCGGCGGCCCGCGCTTTTCGTATCGGCGAGGTCGTGAACGACCGCTGGGCCGGCCGCAGCCGCTGAGGGCCGCGATGACTGCAGTCCCCGGCTCTGCCGCCATGGAAGGGCGTCTGCCGCCAGCTCGCCCGATGGTCGCCAGCAGCCTGCGCCGGCAACTGACGCTGCGCTTTGCCGTGGTATTCCTGCTGGTCGCCGTGGTTGGAAGTGTGGTCGCGTTGAGCGCCTATCGCGGCGTGATGCTGCACGCCCAGCGCACGGCAGCCACTGACATGGCGCAACACATACAGAAGAGCTATGCGTCCTTGCGAGACGACTGGCGGCGCAATGCGGACGAGGTCAAGGCCCAGATTGACTTCATGCGTGTGTTTGCTGACGGTCGCACCGACAGCTGGTTGCGGCTGCGAGCCTACTTTGCAGCGCTCGAAGGCAAGGTGGGCAAGTTTCCATCCGGCGTGGTACTGGGCGCTGACGGCCAGCCGTTGTTCGACTTCGGTGTCGACGGCGCTGCGCTGAGGCGTTTCCTGACCGATGCTGACGCCAACGCGATGTGGTTCCAGACGCCGCAGCACCGCACGGTGCATGCGATTGAACGCGTGCGCCTGTGGCTCGGACCGCAAGGCAGCGGTCAGCTGGTGTTGTTGCAACCGCTGGATGCAGCAACGATGAGCAAGCTGGCACCGCCCGATGTGGTGCTGCTCCTGGTCCACGGCGAGCGCGTGATGGCCAGTTCTGCCGGCTCGCGCAATATTGGCCAAGTCGCCTCCGGAAGCTTCAACGGGAGGCTGGAGCAAGACGGAGTGTCCGTGGAACAGCGGGCCATTGCCGCCTTCGAGCCGCAGACCGACGCCCCCCGCATCGTGATGCAACAGGTGGTACGCGAACCCCTGGGTACCCGCATGGTTTTGTTGGCGTCTACGGCGCTGCTGGCCAGTCTGGCACTGCGGCTGTGGCTGGTGGTTGGCCGCTGGGCAAGCGAACTGGCGCGGCGGGTGGTGCGGCTGTCGCAGGCCACAGGTCTGTTTGCCCAGAGTCGACAGTTGGGTCCTCAAGTGCAGGAGGCACTGGACAGCGCCATCGGCGCGTCCGACGAGATCACCGAGGTGGCCCAGGCCAGCCGGCACCTGATGCACAGCGTCGAGGCGCACGACGAAGAGCACTTTGCCTTTGTCCAGACCCTCAACATCCTGGAAGAGGGAGTGGTCGAGGTTGCCAAAGACGGACGTTACGTGCGTGCCAGCCCGGGCTGGATCAAACTGGCCGGTGATCGCTGTCGCATGGATGGCCAGTTGTTCGACTCCATCCACCCGGAGGACGCCAGTGCTCTGCAACAGCAATTTGCCCACCTGTTTGCGGGAACCAAGACCAATGCCACGGGCCGGCTGCGCCTGAACCGCGAGGCCAACGCCAATGACAGCTGGGTCGAATACCGTTTCGTGCCGGCTGGCGGCGGCGCGGACGGCGTCACCGGCGTACGCGGCGTGATGCGCGACATCACCCAGAGCTACTTGCTGGAGAAGCACGTCAGCCACATGGCGCTGCACGATGCCCTCACCGATCTGCCCAACCGGGTGTTGCTGGAGGACCGGGCCAAGGTCGCTATCCGCATGGCCGTGCGCGGCAACCGGCGAGTTGCCATCGGCTTCATCGACCTGGACCACTTCAAGGACATCAACGACCATTTCGGCCACAGCGTGGGCGATCAGGTGCTTGTCAGCATGGCAGGCGCGTTGCGCAATTGCCTGCGCGCCGGCGACACACTGGCGCGCTGGGGCGGTGATGAGTTCGTGGTGTTGTTGTCCGACCTGGCCGATCTGCAGGCTGCGCGTGATGTCGCATCCAAGATGATCACGGCCTGCGAGCGGGCGATCGTTCTCGATGGCAGCGAATTCAACGTGACCTTCAGCATGGGCATCGCGGTCTACCCGGATGACGCGGACAACATCGAGACCTTGTTGTCCCAGGCGGATCGGGCGATGTTTCATGCCAAGGAACTGGGACGCAACAACGTGCACTTGTTCACCGATATGGTGGAGAAGAGCGAGAGCCGGCGCGCCTTGTACATCCAGAACCGGCTGGCCGCGGCCGTAAAGAACCAACAGCTCCAGGTCTGGTTCCAGCCGGTGGTCTCGGCCCGCGACTTCCGCATCGTCGGCTGCGAGGCCCTGGCACGCTGGCATGACCAGAGCCATGGCTGGGTTTCGCCGGCGACCTTCATTCCCATGGCCGAGAATCTGGGGCTGATCGCTGAACTGGGTACCCAAGTGTGGCGTGAGGCATTCCGCGGCCTGCAACGCTGGCGCGCCATGGGCCAGGATCTGTACATGGCAGTGAACATCTCGCGTCGCCAGTTTTACAGCGCCAGTTTCACCCAGGAGCTGTTGGCTGATCTGGAGCGTTTTGCAGTGCCGGCCCTGTGTGTGGAGCTGGAAGTCACCGAAAGTGTGGCGATGGAGCATGCGCAGCAAACCGCCAATCGGCTGCAGGAGTTGGTCGATGCCGGTTTTGGTATCGCCATCGACGATTTCGGCACGGGCTATTCTTCACTGTCGCAGCTGCACACCATGCCAGCGAGCAAGCTCAAGATCGACATCTCTTTCGTGCGCCGCATCCACGAGGTACAGGGCGCCCAGCTGGTGGTGGCAATTGTGAAAATGGCGCAGGCCTTCAACCTCGAAACTGTGGCCGAAGGGGTCGAAGACGCGGCCACGGCGCAGGTTTTGCGCGCGATGGGCGTCACCATGTTGCAGGGCTACCACTTCGGCAAGCCCATGCCGATGGACGAGTTTGAGCTCTTGCTGACGGCTGCGGCCATCAGCCCAGGCGTTGCGCCGGCGCAAGGCTGAAGTCTCAGGCCAGACGGAACAGCCGAATCACGACCCGGTCCGGATAGCGCGCGCCAGTGCCGACAAAGATGCTCTGGGTCAGCCATTCCAGCGCCGGTGACGAGACCTCGAACGTGGGAACACAGCGGAAATAGATGGCCGCCGGGTCCACCGGCTCGCCGCGTACCAGCCGGGCGATATCGGCAGCACTTCCACGGCGCAGGGCGCGGTTCTGGACAAAGATGTGCTCGCCCGCATGGGGGGCAACGTCGAGTGCGATCAGGTAGCGCGCGTCCAGGTCGGCGGAAGTGTCTGACACCACGATCTGGAAGTCGGCGCCACCCGGCAGGACCCGGCCCTGCAGCTGCGGCCCCTGCAGCGTGCCGCCGGTGATCGGGATGATGCGCCGGCGGCCGCGGCTGTTCAGGCCCGTGACTTGGCCCGCCTCGATTGGTGCGGCAACAAAGACGGTCAGGTCGGCAACGTGTTCCAACGCGGGCGTAGGCAGGCTCATGGCTTGCAATGTAGCAGTGCCGCAGCTGCCGGCACATGCGGAGCAACACCGATGGCGCCGGGTCCGAAGCCGCTATAACCTGTGGTAGCAGCCGACCGAACACCATGGAACAACGCAAACCCGCCTTCCTGCCGCAAATCCGCTTGTACCAGGACTGGCTGGAGCGTGAACGCGGCCTGCGCTTTGACTCTTACGAAGCCCTTTGGCGCTGGTCTTGCAGCGACCTGAACGCCTTCTGGCAAAGCGCCTGGGACTACTACGGCCTGCATTCGTCCACGCCGTACGGCCCGGTGTGTGACGGCGCCGCCATGCCCCATACCCGCTGGTTTGTCGGTGCCAGCTTCAACTACGCGCGGCAGGTGCTGCGGCATGTGGCAGCAGCGGATGCCGCCGGCATGCCGGCGATCATCAGCCGCAACGAGCGGGGACAGCAGCAAACCCTGGGTTGGCCGCAGTTGCGTCGGCAAGTGGCCGCGCTGGCGCTGCACCTGCGAGCGCAGGGCCTGCAGTCGGGCGACCGGGTTGCAGCCTATTTGCCCAACGTGGCCGAGACCATGGTGGCATTCCTGGCGGTGGTCAGCGTCGGCGGCGTCTGGAGCGTGTGTGCTCCGGACATGGGCAGCAACGCCGTGCTGGACCGCTTTCGCCAGATCGAGCCCAAGCTGCTGATCGCCTGTGATGGTGTGCGTTACGGCGGCCGTGACCATGATCGGCGCCGCGTGGTGGCAGAACTGCTGGGCGCATTGCCCACGGTCCAGCATGTGATCCTGCAGCAGAACCTGGGGCTGCCCTGGGATGCTATTGATTTCGGAGCTACCTGTGCTGTGTTTTCGGACATCACAGCGCGAAACGACAGTGAAACCGGGGCCTTCGAGCCGCTCTGGCTGCCATTCGACCACCCCTTGTGGATCGTCTATTCCAGCGGCACCACCGGCCTGCCCAAGCCGATCGTCCACGGCCACGGCGGCGCCGCCATCAACATGCTGGTGATGCTGGGACTGCATGACGACGTGGGTTGCAGCTACCAGGCCAACAGCTGGGGCGAGCGCTTTCACTGGTACAGCTCCACCGGCTGGGTGATGTGGAACGCCCAGGTCGGGGGCCTGCTGCTGGGCGCCACCTGCTGCATCTTTGACGGCAGCCCGGGCGGTGCCACGGTGGATGCTGCCGGCAACAGGCTGGCGCCTGACTGGGGCACGCTGTGGCGCTTTGCTGCGGAACTGCAGGTTACGTTCTTTGGTGCCGGTGCCGCCTTCTATGCCAACTGCATGAAAGCTGGCTTGGACCTGGGTACCTGCGGTGACCTGTCCCATGTGCGCGCCCTGGGCGCCACCGGCTCGCCCCTGAGCCCGGAAGCCCAGGCCTGGGGGGCGGAGCAGTTTCGCAAGCTCCGCGCGCAGGGCAGCGAGCCAGATGCAAAGGGCGAGCGTGGGAGCAACATCTGGTGGTGCAACATGTCGGGCGGCACCGACTTTGCAGGTGCATTCATCGGGGGCAACAGGGAACTGCCTGTGGTCGAAGGCGAGATGCAATGCCGGCTGCTGGGCTGTGCAGTTGAAGCCTGGAACGAGCAGGGGCAGCAGGTGGTGGGCGAAGTGGGTGAGCTGGTCTGCACCCAGCCGATTCCGTCGATGCCGCTGTACTTCTGGGGTGATGCGGACAAACGGCGCTATCTCTCCAGCTACTTTGACATGTACCCCGGCGTCTGGCGCCATGGTGACTGGCTCAAGGTCACGCCGGGTGGTGGCTGCATCATCTATGGCCGCAGCGACGCCACCATCAATCGCCATGGCCTGCGCATGGGCACCAGCGAACTCTACAGCGCGGTCGAGGCCTTGCCAGAGGTGCTGGACTCGATGGTGGTGGACCTGGAATACCTGGGGCGTGAGAGCTATATGCCCCTGTTCGTGGTGCTGCGCGACGGGCTGCAACTGGATGCAGCCATGCGACAACGCCTGAATGACGCTGTGCGCACCGCCCTGTCGCCGCGTTTCGTGCCAGACGAGATCCATCAGGTGGCGGAGATTCCCCGCACCCTGTCGGGCAAGAAGCAGGAGCTGCCGATCAAGAAGCTGCTGCTGGGCCAGCCACTGGAGAAGGTGGTGAACAAGGACGCCATGGCCAACCCCCAGTGCCTGGACTGGTACCTCGCCTTTGCCCGTGGCCGCCAGCAGGCAGGTGCCGCCTGAGGTGTACATTGCAGTTGTTGTATTGACGAACCAATCGGAGAACCGCATGGCGCATGCCGCATTTCAATGGAACGACCCCTTCTTGCTGGACCAGCAACTCAGCGACGACGAGCGCATGGTGCGCGACGCGGCTGCGGCCTATTGCCAGGACAAGCTGCTGCCGCGGGTGCTGCAGGCCTTTCGCCACGAGACCACGGACGTGGCCATCTTTCGCGAGATGGGCGAGCTGGGCCTGCTGGGGCCGACCATTGCCGAGAAGTACGGCGGACCGGCGCTGAACTATGTAGCCTATGGCCTGATTGCGCGCGAGGTGGAGCGGGTGGATTCGGGCTACCGCTCCATGATGAGCGTGCAGTCCTCGTTGGTGATGGTGCCGATCAACGATTTCGGCACCGAGGCCCAGCGCCAGAAATATCTGCCGAAGCTGGCTACGGGCGAGTGGATCGGCTGCTTCGGCTTGACCGAGCCGGACCACGGTTCCGACCCGGGCTCGATGGCAACCCGGGCCTACAAGGTGGCCGGCGGCTACAAGCTCACCGGCTCCAAGATGTGGATTTCCAACAGCCCGATTGCCGACGTGTTCGTGGTCTGGGCCAAGGAGGTGAGCGAGGGCGGCCAGGTCGGGCCGATCCGCGGCTTCGTGCTGGAGAAGGGCTTCAAGGGCCTGAGCGCGCCGGCGGTGCATGGCAAGGTGGGCCTGCGGGCCTCGATCACCGGCGAGATCGTGATGGACGGCGTGTTCTGCCCGGAAGAGAACGCCTTCCCCGAGGTGCAAGGACTGAAGGGCCCATTCACCTGCCTGAACTCGGCCCGCTATGGCATTGCCTGGGGCGCGCTGGGCGCAGCCGAGGACTGCTGGTTCCGGGCTCGGCAGTACACGCTGGACCGCAAACAGTTTGGCCGACCGCTGGCGGCGAACCAGCTGATCCAGAAGAAGCTGGCCGACATGCAGACTGAGATTGCACTGGGCTTGCAAGGCTGCCTGCGGCTGGGGCGGATGAAGGACGAGGGCACGGCCTCGGTCGAAGCCACTTCAATCATCAAGCGCAACTCCTGTGGCAAGTCGCTGGACATTGCCCGCATGGCACGCGACATGATGGGCGGCAACGGCATTTCGGACGAATTCGGCGTAGCCCGTCACCTGGTGAACCTGGAAGTGGTGAACACCTACGAAGGCACGCACGATATCCACGCCCTGATCCTGGGCCGGGCCCAGACCGGCATCGCGGCGTTTGCGAACTGATATGGCCGAGGAGCAGAAAACCGGGGCGCTGGCCCACATCAAGGTACTGGACCTATCCAGGGTACTTGCAGGCCCCTGGTGCGGCCAGATCCTGGCGGACCTGGGTGCCGACGTCACCAAGGTCGAGCGACCCGGCGAAGGTGACGACACGCGCCACTGGGGCCCGCCGTTCCTGCGCGACGCGCAGGGCAACAAGACCGACCAGGCCAGCTATTTCACCTGCACCAACCGCAACAAGCGCTCGGTCACGATCAACCTGGCACACCCGGATGGCCAGGCACTGGTGCGGCTGATGGCGCACGCCAGCGACGTGCTGATAGAGAACTTCAAGGTTGGCGGCCTGGCGCATTACCGGCTGGACTACGAGAGCCTCAAGGCCGAGAACCCGCGCCTGATCTACTGCTCCATCACCGGTTTTGGTCAGGACGGGCCCTATGCCGAGCGCGCCGGCTACGACCTGATGATCCAGGCCATGAGCGGCATGATGAGCATCACCGGACGGCCCGATGGCACGCCCGGCGGCGGGCCGCAGCGGGTGGGCGTGGCGCTGACCGACCTGTTCACCGGGGTCTATGCCTCCACCGCGGTGTTGGCGGCGCTGGAGGTGCGCAATCGAACCGGCAAGGGTCAGCACATCGACATGGCGCTGCTGGACGTGGGCATGGCGATCCTGGCAAACCAGGCTGCCGGTTTCCTGAACACGGGTGCGGTACCCCAGCGCCAGGGCAACAGCCACCCGAGCTTGGCGCCGTACCAGGATTTCCCGACAGCTGACGGCTCGATGCTGCTGGCCATTGGCAATGACGGTCAGTTCAGCCGCTTCTGCCATGCCGCCGGCAAGCCTGAGTGGGCCGCGGACGCACGCTTTGCCGGCATGGCAGGCCGAGTGGAGAACCGGGGCGAACTGATCTCCCAGATGGACGCCGTGACCCGCACCCGCAGCACGGCCGACTGGATCACGCTGCTGGAAGACAAGGCCGTGCCCTGCGGCCCGATCAATGACATTGGCCAGGCCTTTGCCGATGCCCAGTCACAGGCCCGTGGCCTGGCCGTGACCCAGCCACGCAGCCCGCAGGCGGTGGCCCAGGACGGCATTGCCAGCATCAGCACGGTGGCCAGCCCGCTGCGCCTGCTGGACAACCCGCCAGTGTTGCGCTGCGCGCCGCCAGCGCTGGGTCAGGACACGGATGCGGTGCTGGCAGAACTCGGGCTCGACGCGCAGCGGATCGCTCAACTGCGCCAGGCGGGCGTGGTCTGAACCCGCAGCACCAGCGCTTCAGTCGGCGATCCGCACCAGCTTGAGCCGGCCCGAGGCGCCGCTGCGGATCGTGATGGCAGAGCGGGGGCAGGCGAAGTGCCGCGCCAGCAGAACCACCAGTTCGGCATTGGCTTTGCCATCGATGGGCGGCGACTTGAGCTGGGCCAGCCAGCTGCCGTCTTCGGCTTGCGACAGGGCGCTGGTGCGGGCGTTGGGCTTGACCTTGATTTGCAGCGTTGCCATGGTTCGATGCTATTGCCCGCTGACGGCTACTTGCAATTGCTGCAGCCGCTCCTGCAGGAACAACCGCACTGCCGGGTCGTGCTCCAGGCCGATGGCACGCTGGTAGGCGTGGGCTGCGTCAGCCGCTGCGCCACTGCGTGTCAACAGACCGGCACGTGCGGCCCAGTAGGGTTGGTAGTCGAGCAGTCGCGGGTCGCCGGCCAGCGCATCCAGGGCAGCGAGTGCTGCGACCGGGCCCTCGGTCTCAGCCAGGGCCGTGGCCCGGTTCAACGCCACCACGGGCGAGCCGGTCAGAACCCACAGGGCGTCATACAGGCTGACGATGGCCTTCCAGTCGCTGCTGCCGGTGCGCCGGCGCACGACGTGGGCCGACTGCACTGCGGCCTCCAGCTGATAGCGGCCACTGCGCCCCATGGCGCTGGCGGCGCGCAGCAGACTTTCCGCTTCGTCAATCATGGGCGCGTCCCACTGCGCCACATCCTGCTGCGCCAACGGTACATAGCGCTGCACCGCGTCCCGCCGAGCGCCGCGGCGCGCGTGGGCATAGAGCATCAGCGCCAGCAGCCCCAGGGCTTCGGGCTCCTGTGGCAACAACGAAGCCACCAACTGGCCCAGCCAAATGGCTTCCTCTGCCAAGTTGCGGCGGCGGCTCTCGGTGCCAACCGCGTCGCTCCAGCCCTCGCTGAAGGCGGCGTAGATGGCTGCCAGCACCGCGTCCAGCCGCTGCGGCAATTCGGCGTGCTCCGGTACGCGCAGCGCGATGCCAGCATTGCGGATCTTGGTCTTGGCCCGCACCAGGCGCTGGCCCATGGTGGCGGGTGACACCAGAAAGCTCGACGCGATGCTGGCGGCATCCAGCCCCAGGATGGCCTGCAGCATCAGGGGCGCCCGTACAGCAGCCTCGATGGCCGGATGCGCACAGGCAAACATCAGGCCCAGGCGCTCGTCGGGAATGCTCGCGTGCACGCCGTCATCGTCCGCCAATTCGGCCAACAGTCGTAGATGCGCCGCTGCACTGTCGCCCAGGCGCTGTGAGCGTGCAGCGTCGATCATCTTGCGCCGGGCCACAGTCAGCAGCCAGGCTTCGGGCACGGTTGGAAGGCCCTGGCTGGGCCAATGACGCAGTGCTGCGGCAAAGGCTTCGGACAGGGCGTCCTCGGCCCCGGCCACGTCGCGCGTGCGGGCTGCCAGAAACGCCAGCAGCTTGCCGTAGCTCAGGCGTGCCACCGCCTCGGTGGCGCGTTGTGCGGCGGCCAGGTCTGCGTTGGCGCCCGGGTTCACATTGACCAGACTGGCCGGACCTCAACCGTGCCGTAACTGGCACCGGGGCAGCGCGCGGCCCAGGCCAGGGCCGCGTCCAGGTCCGGCGCCTCGATCAGGTAGTAGCCGCCCAGCTGCTCCTTGGTGTCGGCGTAGGGGCCGTTGAGCACCTCGGTCTTGCCGTTGGTCACGCGCACTGTGGTGGCCGTGCTGGTGGGTTGCAGCCGGTCGCCGGCACGCAGGGTGCCGGCGTTCTTCATGGCCTCGGTGTAGGCGCCATAGGCGGCCATCATCTGGCCCATGGCTTCCTGGCTGACCTTCTGTCCGGCGCTCTCGTCGCTGTAGATCATCAACATGTACTGCATGCTTCGCTCCTGAGGGTTGTGGCGGCGCACCATGCGCCGTCATGACAATGACGCGCGGACCGGATGGATTTCGACAAGTCCCGGCAGATTGTTCTCCGCAATCGCCCGCTTGTGCCAGCCAGGCCGCGGCTTTTTGCGCCTGGCCAGCACTTGATCTTTGGCCGCGTGTGCGTGATACTGTATGTATGCACAGTATTGTCCCTGTCCAGGCCATCAAGGGCCGCGGCGCCGCCTCGCGCATTGCGCACCGCTTCGAGACCGAGGAGCGGGCCGGGGTGGACGATGGTTGGGGCTCCGGCGCGGACCCGGAAGACTCCGCAAGCCCGCGCCTGCAAACCCAGGTCAGCTTTGAGGAAGCAAAGAGCGCCCTGACGCACAACAACTCGCCCGACATCTACTTCGAGCAGGGACTCAACCCCTACCGCGGCTGCGAGCACGGCTGCGTCTACTGCTATGCCCGGCCGACCCACAGCTACCTGAACCTGTCACCTGGGCTGGACTTTGAGACCAAAATCATTGCCAAGCGCAACCTGGCGCAGGTGCTGGAGCGCGAGTTGGGCAGCGCGTCCTACCGGCCCAGTCCGATCGTCATCGGCACCGTGACCGACGCCTATCAACCTGTGGAGCGTGAGCTGCGTATCACCCGCGCCGTGATCGAACTGCTGGCCCGGTGCCGGCATCCGTTTTCCATCATCACCAAGTCCGCCGGCGTAGAGCGCGACCTGGACCTGCTGGCGCCGCTGGCCCGGGATGGACTGGTGTCGGTCTATGTCAGCGTCACCACGCTCGACGGCGAGCTGGCGCGCAAGCTCGAGCCGCGCGCCGCCGCCCCCTGGCGCCGCCTGCGCAGCATCGAGACCCTGGCCGCGCTCGGCATACCCGTGGGTGTGAGCGTGGCGCCGCAGATCCCCTTTGTGAACACCGACATGGAGCAGGTGCTGCAGGCCGCCGCCCAGGCCGGCGCGCACAGCGCCTTCTACACGGTGCTGCGCCTGCCCTGGGAGCTGAGCCCCTTGTTTCGCGAGTGGCTGGCACTGCACTACCCGTTGCGCGCCGAGCGCATCATGGCCCGCGTACAGGACCTGCACGATATCCCGGCCGCGCAGCGCGGCACCATGCAGCAAGGCAGCGCGCATGCTGCCGAACCTGCACGGGACTACAACAGCAGCTTCGGCACCCGCATGAAAGGCAGTGGCATCTGGGCCGACCTGACACGCCAGCGCTTCGAGGCCGCCTGCCGGCGGCTGGGCTTGAACCGGCAACGGCATGAGCTGGACACCAGCCAGTTCCAGCGCGGGTTGCTGCATGGGCAGGCGAGCTTGTTCTAGGCTTCATGTCCCATTGCCGGCGTGAGGCGGGTGTGGTTGTCGCGAAGCTTGCCGGAGCCGCCGCCTTGGCCAAGGAGTGCTACAAATTCGTTCGCGCGCCGAGCTTTATCCATGAGCCTTCCGGGCCATTTTTCCAGCGAAAATGGAGCGAAAAATGGCCGCTCAGCCAGCCGCCTTGCGGTTCACCAGCACGATCCCCAGCGCCACCAGCAGCACCGCCGCCATCAACGCTGGCGTGATGCGCTCACCCAGCCAGAGGGCTCCGATCAGCAGCGCGAACACCGGGGTGAGGAACACGAACACCGAGATCTTGGTGGCCGGATAGCGGCCCAGCATCCACATCCAGAGCAGATAGCTGACGAAGGCGCCGACCACGGTCTGCAGCAGCAGCGACGTGATGGCGAAGGCGCTGAAGTGCCAGACCCAGGGCTCGGCCAGCAACAGCGAGAGCAGCGGCATCGCCAGCGCGCTCACACCCACCTGGTAGAACAGCAGCTTTTCCGGCGACACGCGTACCAGGCTGGAGCTTCGGATGACGATGGTGGTCAGGCCCCAGAACATGCCGGCGGCCAGGGCCAGCAGGTCCCCAAGCCACTGGCGGCCGCTGCCCGCATCCCCCATGCCGTCGCGCAGCGCAACCACCACACCGCAGAAGGCAAAGGCCAGCCCCAGCCATTGCAACGGCCGCAGCCGCTCGGACTTCACCAGCAACGGCAGCAACGCCGCCACCCAGAACGGCGAGGTATAGAGAAACACCGTCAAGCGCGAGGCGCTGGTGAGCTGCAAGCCCAGGTAGAGGAATGCGAATTCGGTCGCAAACAGGCTGCCCGCCAGCAAGCCTGCGCGCAAGCTGCCGTCGCGCGCGAACAGCGGCACACCACGGCAGCGCGACCACAGCATCAACAGCACCGTGGCACCGGCAAAGCGCAGTGCCGCCTGAAACGCCGGTGGCAGCTCGGCGATGGTGGCTTTCACCAGCACCTGCTGCGCGCCCCAGAACAGGCAACAGCCAACCAGCAGGCCAATGGCGAGGGCATCGAGGTGGTCTTTGCGTTGCATGGGTGCTGGGGTGATGTGGCCGCCGATTGTCAACCGGACATCGGCCGCAGGTTCAGAACTGGTAGTGGACGCCGGCTGTCCAGACCAGCCCCGTGATCCGGGTCTGCGGCTGCAGGGCCGCGGCCACGACCAGGCCATTGCGGCTGATGGGCTGGGCCGCACCGGCCTCGATCTGCTCCAGCGCATAGGTCACGCCGGCATGCCAGGACCAGCCAGCGACGTTGTCGCTGGCGCGGCGGCTGCGCCAGTCCAGCGCCAGGCTGGCGTGGGCGTTGTTGCCCAGGGTCAGTGTGGCTGGGTCGTCGCCGGTCAGGCGCAGCTCCATGCGTCCCGCCGGCCCACCACCGATCCAGGCTTGGCCCTGCAGCTCTGTGCCCTCACCCTGCCACAGGCGGTAGCCGCTGCCCAGCGCTGCCCGCCAGTAGCGAAAGCGTTCCGGATAGCCCTGTACCGCGCCCACGCCCTGCAGGTCGCGCGCAATGTCCTGGTGGGCCAGACGGGCGCCCAGCCACCAGGGCTCCGACAGCGGTAGCCGGGCTTGCAGCTGCCACTGTGTCTGGCTGATGCCGCTGCTGGTCTGGATCGCTCCGCCAGTGGTACTGACACCCATGTAGTCACGCCGGCCCTGGGCCCGTTTGGCACTGGCGTCCCATTGCAGGCCGAAGCAGCGGCTACTGGCGCCGATCGTGAGGATGTCGAGCGGACCGCTTTCGCTGACCAGTTGCCGGCCCTGGTTGTCGCGTTCGACCCAGCGGCTGCTCTCCCTCCCGATTTCGGCCACAAGCTGTGGCGCCTCACAGCCCTGGGCCGAAGCGGTGTGGGCCAGCAGCAGGGTGCAGACGACAAAAAGGCCGCAATTGCGGCCCCTTGTCCTTGTGCGGCTGGCGCTCAAGTCAGCGAGCTCCAGGTCCTGACCGTGGAGGCTTCATAGGTGCCATTGCCATCGGCATCGAGCTCCAGCAAGACCGAGCCAGCGCTTTGCACCGTGATCCGGGCCTTGCTGCCGTTGGCACCCGTGACCGTGGCCTGGCCGCTGCTCGGTACGGTCTGGGTTGCCACGGTGACAAAGGGCGTCACCGTGGTGAAGGTAAAGGAGCGATTCTCCAGCAGCGAGCTGGTCACCGTGCCATTGGCCGCCAACGAAGTGCTGAAGCTGGCGCCGCCGGTGGGGGTCATCGTCAGCGTGGCGTTGAAATTGCTCAGCGTGCGCGAGAACGCCACGTTGGCACGGGTTCCGGACTCGGTGAAATTCGCCGTACTGAGGCTGAAGCTGCCGGCGTTGGCCGCGGTGGAGATCACGGTCGCCGTCATGGTGGCGTTGGCCGTGGAATTGGTGGTCGCGCTGGCCATACTGACATTGGTCAGCGTGATGCTGATGCTGGCGTTGTAGACGTCAGTGTCGAGGTTGCCGGTCAGGGCGGTGATGGCGAAGGACACGGTGCCGGTCATGACGGCGCCGCCAAAACCACAGCCGTTGGCGACCATCACGAACGAGTCGCCCACATCCGCGGCGTTGTTGTTGTTCACATCATTGACCGTCACGGTGGCGTTGCCACCGTTGTCACACATCATGGTCTCGGTGCGGGTGGCGCCGGTTACCAGCTTCGGTGCACTGGCCAACCAGCCGGAGAGTTTGGGCAGCTGGGCCCGGGCAAAGCGCAATGCCACCATGTCGGTGCTGACTTGGGCACCGGTGATCAGCCCCGCGGAGTCGGTGGCCGACATTGATGCCGAAAGGCCTTCCTGCGCCACCACGGGATAGTTGGCGGCGCTGATAGCCACCGGGGTACTCGCCGGGGGTGAACTGCCACCACCGTCGGACGAGCCGCCACCACCACCACCGCAGGCTGAAAGAGCCGCCGCCACACCCAGGAAACAAGCAAAGTTGCGCATGGAATATCCTCCTGAAAGCTCAATATTGTGAACCGCTGATTTTAGCTGCCGCGCGCTGCTCGATCCAAGACTTTTCAGGAGACCCGCACCGTGCAGATTCGCCCTTTTGACACCGCTGACGAAGCCGCTGTCATCGCGCTTTGGCAGGCCTGCGGCCTGACCCGCGCCTGGAACGACCCCCACAAGGACATCGTGCGCAAGCTCGGTGTGCAGGCCGAGCTGTTCCTGGTCGGCACCCTGGATGGCCGGATCGTCGGCAGCGTGATGGCCGGGTTTGACGGGCACCGTGGTTGGGTCAACTACCTGGCGGTCAATCCGCAGCAGCGCAACCATGGCTGTGGCCGGGCCCTGATGCTGGAAGTGGAGCGGCTGCTGACCGAGCGTGGCTGCCCCAAGCTGAACCTGCAGGTGCGCGCCAGCAATGCCGCAGTGCTGGCCTTCTACGAGCGCCTGGGCTACGGCCGCGACGATGTGCTCAGTCTGGGCAAGCGCTTGATACCGGACTGACCCGCCACGCCACCCGGCCCATGTTTCAACCGCAGCCCGTGGGCTAACATGCCACAACGACAGCGTCCAGCGGTGAACGCAAGCACATGAAAATTCTCATTCTTGGCAGTGGTGTCATTGGCACCACCACGGCCTACTACCTGGCGCGCGCCGGCCACAAGGTCACGGTGATTGATCGCCAGGCAGGTGCCGGTCTGGAAACCAGCTACGCCAATGCGGGCGAGGTTTCACCGGGCTACTCCGCGCCCTGGGCCGGACCGGGTGTGCCGATCAAGGCCATCAAGTGGATGCTGATGCACCACAGCCCGCTGGTGATCTGGCCGATGCTGGACCCGGCCATGTGGCGCTGGGGCGCGTCGATGCTGCGCAACTGCACCGAGGCCCGCTACGCACTGAACAAGGGCCGCATGGTGCGGCTGGCCGAATACAGCCGCGACTGCTTGCGCACATTGCGCACCGATACCGGCATTGCCTATGACGAACGGGCCCAGGGCACGCTGCAGCTGTTTCGTACCCAGAAGCAGCTCGACGGCACGGCCAAGGACATCGAGATTCTCAAGCAGTATGGCGTTCCTTTTGAGCTGCTGGACCGCGATGGCTATGTCCATTACGAGCCGGCGCTGGCGTTGGTCAAGCACAAGTTCGTGGGTGGGCTGCGTCTGCCAGGGGATGAGACCGGCGACTGTTTCATGTTCACGCAGGAACTGGCAAAGCGGGCCCAGGCCATGGGTGTGAACT
>JANMKM010000297.1:0-1808 GCA_031372035.1 Rhodoferax sp.
AGAAAAGTACATGTTCCGTGAAGGTCGCGAGTTAATCCCCACCGCCAAGGCGTTCCAGCTGATGACGCTGCTGCGGGGGCTGGGCGTAGAAGAGCTGTCCAAGGCCGAGCTGACCGGAGAGTGGGAATACAAGCTGGCGCAGATGGAACACGGCAAGCTCAAGCGCGAGACCTTCATGGCCGAGATCGCTGCCATGACCGAGCGCATGGTGCGCAAGGCCAAGGAATATGACCGCGACACCATTCCTGGCGACTACGCAACGCTTGCGACACCCTGCCCCAACTGTGGCGGCGTGGTCAAGGAAAACTATCGCCGTTACAGCTGTACCGGCGTTGATGGCGCCGGTGAAGGCTGCGGTTTTTCGTTCGGCAAGACGCCGGCCGGCCGTACCTTTGAAGTGGCGGAGGTGGAACGCTTTTTGAAGGACCGCCGTATCGGACCGCTGGATGGTTTTCGGTCAAAGGCTGGCTGGCCCTTCACCGCCGAGATGGTGATCAAGTTTGATGAAGAGCTGAAGAACTACAAGTTGGAATTTGACTTTGGCGACGACCGGCGCGCCGAGGAGACCGGCGAACTGGTGGACTTCAGTGCCTCACAGAGCCTGGGCGCGTGCCCCAAGTGCGGCAGCGCCGTGCATGAACACGGCAACAGCTACGCCTGCGACAAGTCAGTGCCGACGCTGGCCCAAGCGGTGCCCAGCTGCGACTTCAGGAGCGGCAAGGTCATCCTGCAGCAGCCCGTGGCGCGCGAGCAGATGCAAAAATTGCTGCTAGCGGGCAAGACCGACCTGCTCGACAAGTTTGTGTCCATGCGCACGCGCCGCGCCTTCAAGGCCTTCCTAGTCTGGGACAAGGAAGCCGGCAAGGTGGGATTCGAGTTCGCGCCTTCGAAGTTCCCACCGCGCAAGCCGGTGGCCGGGTCTGCCGCCGCCAAGACAGTATCGACGCCTGCGGCGCGGGGAGCCGCCGCCAAACGAACACTGGCCAAACCGGTAAAAGCGCCAATCGCAAAGCCAAAGAAGGCCAAGCCCGCCGCGGCTGCACGCAAGGCCGCCATGCCTGCCAAGGCGGGATTGACACCCAGCCCCGCTCTCGCTGCCGTGATCGGAGCTGAGCCGGCGGCGCGCACCCAGGTTGTCAAGAAACTGTGGGACTACATCAAGGCGCACCAGCTGCAGGACCCGACCAACCGGCGGGCGATCAATGCGGATGCCAAGTTGTTGCCAGTCTTCGGCAAGGCCCAGGCCACCATGTTCGAGCTTGCCGGCCTGATCGGCAAGCACCTGAGCTAGGACCGTCAGCCTCCTGACGCTACATAGACAGGATCTGTCCGCGATTGTTGAATGAGGCCCCGGACGATATTCCTAGCGCAAATGCAGTGTTGGCCAGATGCGCTGGGCGGCAACCGCTGACAATTGCGGGTCCGGGTCCACGGCCACCGGATGCTGAACCAGTTCCAACAATGGCAAGTCATTGACGGAATCGCTGTAAGCCGTTGTGCTGAACTGCCCCAGCTGGTAACCACGAGCGTGCAACCACTGGTGCAGCCGATCAACCTTGCCGCTGCGCATATTGAGCGTACCAATGGGTCGCCCGGTGAAGATGCCATCCTGCGTCTGCGCTTCGGTCGCAATCAGGTGCTCGATGCCCAGATAGATGGCGGTCAATTCCGTAATGAACCTGTTGGTGGCCGTCGTCAGTATCACCAGATCACCTTGGTCGATATGCCGCTGGACCAACTCGGCCGCCAAGCGCGGGATCCGCGGAATGATCTGCAACAGCAGAAATTCCTGGCGCAACGGCTCCCAT
>JANMKM010000311.1:0-10771 GCA_031372035.1 Rhodoferax sp.
TCGTAGATCGTCATGCCGCAGACATACATGCCGACGTGGCCGGGACGAATCGGCGAAAAAAGCTCCAGCGAACGCGAAAGCGTATTGAATATTCTCAGGCTCATGGGGTTTGGAAACGGAGGACTTTGGAGGTGTGCAGGCCCACCCCTCGGCTACAATCCAAGGCAGTATATAGCCCCTGTGCCGGGGCATTTCGCCGCCGACAGATCAGCAAAGGCTTTATGAAGTACACCGGTCACGCCCTTATCAAAATCATGTGTCTGCTGGCCTGTGCTTGCGCCATTGACGGCGCTCGGGCTGACGAGTACTCCGACGTGAACCAGTTGCTGCGTTCCGGCAAGCATGCGCAAGCTCTTGCCAAGGCAGACCAGTACCTCGCGGGCAAGCCGAAGGACGCGCAAATGCGCTTTCTCAAGGGCGTGATCGAGAGCGACGCTGGCAAGGCCACGGAGGCCATGGCCTCATTTACAGCGCTGACCGTGGAGTACCCGGAACTGCCAGAACCCTACAACAACCTGGCCGTGCTGTTTGCCGGTCAGGGGGAGTACGGCAAGGCCCGCGCGGCACTGGAAATGGCAGTGCGTCTGAACCCGGCCTACGCCACGGCCCAGGAAAACCTGGGTGACATCTACGCCAAAATGGCGGACCAGGCCTACGCCAAGGTGTTGCAGCAGGAGCCCGCAAACAAGGCCATCACCGCCAAGCTCAGTCTGGTGCGGCAAATATTTCCAGCCCGCAGCCAGTCGGCCAAGACCACGCCGGCACTGCCAGCGCCCAAGCCTGCAGCCAGCAGCGCAGCGGCTCCCGCTGCCGCTGCATCAGGCGTCCCAGGCAAGTAGGGGCAACGCGTCGCAACATGCGCCCCATCGCCAGCGGGCCGCCCTGGTAACCGCATTCAATGTTCCCGCTCCATCGAAAGGATCTGTCCATGACATTCACATTGTTCTTGCCCGCGCGCCGCCTCTTGCTGGCCGTAGCCGCCCTGACACTGGCCGGCGGTCAAGCGCTGGCACAGGCTGCGCCGCAGGTGAAATTCAGCACGAGTGCCGGCGACTTTGTGGTCGAGGTCTATCCGGACAAGGCCCCGAAGACGGTTGAGAACTTCCTGCGCTACGTCAACGACAAACACTACAACGGCATCATCTTCCACCGCGTCATTGATGGCTTCATGATCCAGGCCGGTGGCTACGACAGCAAATACCAGGAACGCAAGACCCGGCCGCCGATTGCCCACGAAGGTCGCGAAGCGCTGGAAAGAGGTGGCTCGGGCAATGTGATGGGCACGATTGCCATGGCCCGCACGTCGGACCCGCATTCCGCCTCGGCCCAGTTCTTCATCAATGTCGCCGACAACACCCGGCTCGACCCTACGCCCCAGTCCTTTGGCTACACCACCTTTGGCAAGGTCATCAGTGGCATGGACATTGTCAACAAGATCAAGTCCACGCCCACCGGCCCCGGTGGTCCCTTCCCCACCGACGCCCCGGTCACCCAGGTCGTCATCACTTCCGCATCCGTCATCAAGTAAATCATGAGCAATCCACAAGTCGAACTGCATATCAAGGCTCTGGGCGTGGTCACGCTGGAACTCGACGCCGACAAGGCGCCCGCCAGCGTTGCCAACTTTCTGGCCTATGTCGCCAAGGGCCATTACGACAACACGGTGTTTCACCGCGTGATCCCGAACTTCATGGTGCAAGGTGGTGGCTTCGCACCGGGCATGACACAAAAGCCCTGTGAGGCCCCGATCCAGAACGAAGCCAACAACGGTCTGAAGAACAACAACTACACCGTGGCCATGGCGCGTACCAACGACCCGCATTCGGCAACGGCACAGTTCTTCATCAACATCGCGGACAACGGCTTCCTGAACCACAGCGCGCCGACGGCGCAGGGCTGGGGCTATGCGGTGTTCGGCAAGGTGATCGGCGGCACCGACGTGGTGGACCGGATCAAGGCCGTGAAAACCGGCCGCAAGGGTTTTCATGACGACGTGCCCGTCGCCGACGTGGTGATTGAAAAGGCCGTCGCCCTGTAAGCGCGTGCTGATCACGCGACTTCCTTGGCACTGATGGCCGGCGCGCAGACAGCAAGCCAGGCCCTTTGGCCCGAGTTGGTGGCGCCACAGCACTGGCGCGTGATCGACTTCATTTCCGACATCCACCTGCACGCCGGGGCTTCGGCCACCGCCGAGAGCTGGCGCCGCTACCTGCAGCAGACCCGTGCCGACGCCCTGTTCATTCTGGGCGACCTGTTCGAGGTCTGGGTAGGCGACGACGCACTGGATGACGACAGCAACTCCGGTTCAACTGCACACATGCAGGAGCGGGCGTGGGTGCAGTCCCTGGCAACTGCGGGTAAGCGCCTGGACCTCTATTTCATGCAAGGCAACCGCGACTTTCTAGCGGGCGAGCGCCTGATGTCCGCCTGCCACATGACCCTGCTGCCGGACCCGACAGTCCTGGTGACCGGCCAGCAACGCTGGTTGTTGACCCATGGCGACGCGCTGTGCCTGGCTGACATTGCCTACATGGAGTTTCGGCAACTGGTTCGCAGCCCGCAATGGCAAACCGACTTCCTGGCGCAGCCACTGGCGCGCCGCCGCGCACTGGCCACCGACATACGTGCCCGCAGTGAAGCGCGCAAGCAAGACCCAGGGCTCGCCGCGGATACCGATGTGGACGATGCGGCTGCATTGCGCTGGCTGGAACAGGCGAAGGCCCCCACCATGGTCCACGGCCACACCCACAAGCCGGCATTGCACCAGTTGGGGGGGTCGGGCCACCAGCGCATCGTGCTCAGTGATTGGGACAGCGCGGCAACCCCCCCCCGTGCCCAAATCTTGCGGCTCGAACTGCCGGTCCCTGCAGCATCGGTAAACGCAGAACCCAGGCGTATCAACGCGGAACGGGCCTGATGGCGCTGAGAGCATGGGTGCAATCGCTGCGGGCGCGGGCGGCGAGCGGCGTCAGGCCAGTACCGGACAGCCTGTGGCACGCCACGCTGGCCGCCTACCCGTTCCTGCGAGAGCGGAGCCAGGATCACCTGGAGCGCCTGCGGCAACTCAGCGCCGAGTTTCTGCACACCAAGCAGTTTCACGGTGCTGGCGGGCTGGACATCACCGACGAGATGGCGCTGATGATTGCGGCCCAGGCCTGCCTGCCCATTCTCGGCCTGACCCACCGCGGCAAGCCGTTGGACTGGTACAGCGACTTTGTGGGTATCGTGGTCTATCCAGGAGAAATGCTGGCCCGCCGGGAAGTGACGGATGAACACGGTGTGGTCCACCAATACCGGGAAATCCTCGCCGGCGAGGCCATGCAGGATGGGCCGGTGGCACTGAGTTGGCACGATGTGGCATCCAGCGGCGCGTCCGCAGACGATGGCTATAACGTGGTGATCCACGAGTTCGCCCACAAAATCGACATGCGCGACGGCGCCGCCGATGGTTGCCCGCCACTTTGGCCAGGTTTTCTGGGGTCCCCCACCGCCAGCGGCGCCCGTGCCCTGTGGCAACAGACCATGCAAACCGCTTACCAGGCGTTCAGAGAACAGGTGATCATTGCCGAGCGCTTCTCGGGACCGGCCCCCTGGATGGACCCTTACGCCGCCGAATCGGTGGACGAGTTCTTTGCTGTTGCCTGCGAGGCCTTTTTCGTCAATCCGCTGCGCTTCCGTTCCGAATTTGCCAGCCTCGCGCCCCTGTTTGACGCCTTCTTCAACGCGGCCATTCCGCCGTCTTGACTTCATCGATCTGCCAGGGATCGAGAAACTCCTGGGCGTACTTCACATAGACCTTCTGCCCGACGAACACGTCGAACAGGTCCGGATCGATGTGCCCGTTGCGCCTGAAATTGTTCATGATCCCCATCGCCTGAGACAGCTTCATGCCGGGCTTGTACGGGCGATCACTCGCCGTCAGTGCTTCAAAGATGTCGGCAATACCCATCACCCGCGCCTGCACCGACATCTGGTCCCGCGTCAACCCCTTGGGATAGCCCTTGCCATCCATGCGCTCGTGATGACCGCCTGCATATTCCGGAACATTGCGCAAGTGCTTGGGCCAGGGGAGTTTTTCCAGCATCCGGATCGTGGCAACGATATGGTGATTGATGGTGTTGCGCTCGGACTGGGTCAAGGTGCCGGCACGGATGGTCAGGTTCTCGACCTCGTCCGAAGTGAGGAACTCGGTCTCCACGCCTTCGACATTGCGCCAGACCCGACCGGCGCCGATCTTGCGCACCCGGTCCAGGGAAGCGTCTTTCATGGACTCAGCGCCCTTGTTGGTCTCGCGCAGGAACACCCGGTCACTGTCGAGCTGTTCAATCTCCTCCAGGCAGGTCCGGGCCAGCTGCGCCTCGGCGCTGGCATTGACGCAGGGCCGCAATGCCAACTGCCTGCGCAGGGCGGTGATCTCCGCGTCCCGCTTGAGCACTTCGAACCGGGTGTCGATCAGGTCAATGCGGTCAAACAGGGTCTGCAGCTTGGTGGCCTTGTCAACGACATGCACCGGTGTCGTCACCTTGCCGCAGTCATGCAACAGGCCGGCAATCTTGAGCTCGTAGCGATCACGGTCGGTCATACGGAACGCGGCCAGCGGCCCGTCCTGCGTGTCATTGACCGCTTCGGCCAGCATCATCGTCAGGGCCGGAACCCGCTGGCAATGGCCACCGGTGTAATGCGACTTCTCATCGATCGCCAGGTTGATCAGGTTGATGAAGGACTCGAACAGCTCTTCCAACTGCGTCATCAACAACCGGTTTGTCAGCGCGATGGCGGCCTGCGAGGCCAGCGACTCGGCCAGGCTCTGGTCTGACAGCGAGAACGGCACCACCTTGTGCGATCCCGGCTCCTGGGCGTTGATCAGCTGCAGCACACCGATCACCTCGCCCTCATGGTTCTTCATCGGCACCGCCAGGAACGACTGTGAGCGGTAGCCGGTGCGCGCGTCAAAGCGCCGGGTGCCGGAGAAGTCGAAGTTCGCCTCGGTATAGGCGTCGGTGATATTGACGGTCTCGTTGTGGATGGCCGCATAGGCTGCCACCAACGAGTCATTGGGGCCACCAGCCTCATTGGTCAAGGGCAGGTTCGGGAAGCTGATGGGGGTACCCGAGGTGCCGCCCATGGCGATATGCAGGGAGTCGGTGCGCAGGATCTCGAACCGCAATGCCGTATTGTCTTCGGTCACGCGGTACAAGGTGCCGCCATCGGCGTTGGTGATGGTCTTGGCCGCCAGCAGAATCGTCTCCAGCAGGCGCGTGATATCACGCTCCTTCGACAACGAAGCCCCAACCTCGTTGAGCTGTTCCAGACGCCGCAGCAAGTCTTCAATCGAGTCCAACACAACCTCCCCGTTTCCGAACCGGCATCTGCACCACTGTGTGGACGCTAGCGCCGAAACAACACTTTCAGTGCATTCTGCACACGCCGGCCAGCGTCCGCCTGAAAACCGCTCGCCAATACCGTTGCCAGGTCCTGGCTCCAGGTCTGTGCCGGTGGTGGATCGTTGCGCCGGGTCAGCAGCTGCAACTGCAACGCCCGGCGCGCGTTCAGTTGATCCGCCGGCGTAGGTACTTCTGCAGCCATTTCCAACCGCAACAGGGACACCGATGCGTCCGCCTGGGGCTCGGCAGCCAGCGCTTTGGCCCAGGCGGCGCGTACCGTTGCGTTGGCCCGCGCCCCAAGTTCCTGTGCGCCCGGCAGCACCGTCGGGTCGCGCCGCTCCCATGCCGTCAGCAACTGCGTCAGCACCTCGCCATGGGCCTGGGCCGCCAACTTCTTCAACGCAAGGTCGGCGCGCTCCAGAGCCTCGCGCTGGGCCCGAAACGCTGCATCACCCAATCGCGGGGCATCGGATCGGCCAAAACCTGCACCCCGATCTGGCCCGCGCTCGCCATACCTGACAGCCGGTCCGGCGCCATCACGGCTGTCCGGGCGGGAGCCACGTTCACTGGAGCGCGGACTCGGCGCGCCGCGACCACCATCGCGCCGTTCACCAAACTTGCCAGCACGTGCCGGAGCCGCCGGCTCCGCCTTGCGCATGCCGGGCCTGTCGTCGCCACGTACCGCCACCACCGGCTTGCGCACAACAGGTGGCGCGACTGCTGGCACCGCCTCCGTTGCCGCCGCCGAGTCATCGGCAGCCTCGGCGGGTGCACCGTCCGCTGTGTTGTCAATAGCCGTCTGCGCCTTCGGGACGCCATCTGCAGCCTGATCGGCAGCAATTTGCGGGGCGGGTGCCGGTGCCACGGACAGCGCGGACTGCTCGCGCTGTTGCTCACGTGTGGCCGCTTCCAGTGCTCCCATGGCCGCACGGATTGCCTGTGCATCGCCACTGGCATTGGCGGCATCCAGTGCCTTGGCCGCGTCCAGCACCGCACGGTCACGCGCACCCAGGGCCGCCTCTGACTTCTCCCGTTCCGCGGTCTTTCGATTGAAGGCATCATCCACGGGTTTGCGAAACGCGTCCCACAGCTTCTGCTCATGCCGGCGGTCCAGCGGCACGGCGTGGGCCTCTGCCTGCCAACGCTGCTGCAAGGCCTTGACCGCGTCAATCCGCAATACCGGAGCATCACCCAGAACCTGGGCCTCGGCAATCATGCCATGGCGCCGCTCCAGGCTCTGCTTTTGCATGGCTTCCAGTGGCGCCGCAGCAGCAGCCATTGCCGCCTTCCACTGCGCTTGCATTTCCACAAACGCCTTCTCTCCCAGGTGGCCGGCATCGCGCCAGCGGTCGCCGAACTGGTGCAACACCCGGTTGAAGCCCTTCCAGTCGTCGTCGAGCGCCGTGGTGTTGGCGGCGCTCCATGCCTTGAGCTCTTCGATCAATGCCAGACGCTGTGCACGGTGCTCGGCGGCCTCCAACTTGACCTTGTCCAGCCAGGCCGCAACCACCTCGTAGGCTTCGTTGCAAGCTTCGTCAAAGCGCTTCCACAGTGCATGGTTCGGCACGCCGCCCTGGTCCGTCTGCTTCCATTGCTCGCGCAAGGTCCGCAGCGTCTCCTGCATCTTGCGGCCGCCCAGACGCGGCTGCGCCGGCGCCGCAGCCACCTGCGCTTCGCCTTCGGTCGCGCCCTCAGGCGCAACCGCCGGGACGGTTGCCGCCCGCTTCATCAACCCCTCGGCCTTGGCCACCAGTTCCACCCGCAGTTGATCGGCACGCCAACGCTGCCAGCTCTCGAGTTCGCCGGCGGCGGCCAGCGCAGCATGGGCCTGGTTTTCCAGCTTGTCGCCCACCAACTTGCCAAACTCCTTCAGGGCGTTGCGCAGGGCCGCAGCCGCACCGGCACTGGCCTTGCCATGGCCATCGGCAATCTCGCCTTCCAATTTGGCCAAGACTTCGCGCACGACCGCCACTGCATGGGCTCGTACCTCTGGATCCACCCGTGGCCGCACGCTCTTGGGTGAGGACTCGACAGCCACACCCCGGGCCAGGCGCAGCTCACTGGCCCAGACCGGCACTGCAGGCAGCGCCGCCGCTGCATCCTGAGATGCAGTCACGGCCTGCGCCAAGGCGGTGTTGAAGGCTTCCCACACAACCAGCAATTGGCCTTTGGAAGACTCCAGCAGTGGCGGAAAGCGCAAATCAACACTGGCCCAGTTGCTGTCGGCCTGCAGGCTCGCCGCCTGCTGCTCCCAATGGGCGACATCGCCGCGCAAACTCTCCCAGACCGCCTGCGCGTCGAGCCAGGACTTGGTGGACAAAACCTCGATCCGCTGCGCCAGCAGCACGGCCGCTTCGCGCTGCACCTGTACCCGATGTTGCAGGTCTTCGATCACCCGCACGCGCTCGAGCAAATGGGTCTTGAGCGTAATCAGCGGCTCCTTGCTCAGCGGCGCGCCTGCCTTGGCTGCATCCCGTTGCCATGCCAGCGCGTCGGCAATGTTCAATTTGGCAACCGACAGCAGCCCTTCTGCCTTGCCCACCCACTCCAAGGCCAGCGCCTCCTGCCCACGGGTTCGTTTGATTTCGTCCAGCTTTTCGCGCAAGGGCCTGGATGCGCCCTTGTCACGCGCGCTCAACTCCTTGAAGACGTCCTGCAGCTGCTCGGTGCTGGGGCCACTGGCCAGCCAGTCACGCACCCTTGCGGCACGCTCGCCCGAGGTCGGTGCGGAAAAAGCCCCTCCCGTCAAACTGTCAAGCTGGTGGATGTCATTGTTTTTGGTGGGTGCAGTCGTCGTCACAGTGTGCAGGGGCTCGATAGTGGAAAGAGAATTTTGTCCCGCATTTTCCTCGGTATTTGAGGTACAGCCTGATGTTTTTGCCATGACCAGCCAATTCACGCGGCCGGGCATCCGCCGCGCCCGGCCAGAGCCAGTGGGCCAGAATGAAGAAAGCCCGGACAACAGGCAGTGAACCTGTCGCCGGGCTTGACGGCTGACACGAGGTCCATGCCGTCACGGTTCGCACCGAGGAGGGTTGAGTCCCACGGTGCTGGGGGCAAGAGATTGCCTCCAAGTAGTGCCGGGGCCGCTTCATCTGCCTCACCTTGCGGTGGCGACTGGCTACTGCCGACGTACCGCCTGCATCAGCAGGCCCATGGAGTCTATGCATGGCAACAGCACTATTCAAATCAAATCGAACTTAAACTGAATATTTTTTTTAGTATAACAAGTCAATTTAATATGATTGACCAGTTATATTGATCAACCCTAGAATGCGGCATACCTTGAATAGTCAAGGGTTAACCCGCATCGCTGCCGAATCCGGCAATTCAGGTCGACACCATAGAACCCTCGTTCAATGGCGCGATTTTGATAGCGTACCAACCCAAACGAGGTGCTCCGAGATTGCGCTGCCCAGACGCAGCAGCAGTCCCAAGGACCCCGCGAACGAAGGAAGAGCTATGACAGCAGCAAGAAGAGTGAACTGGGGTCTGCGTGCTTTCGCATCCAGCATCGTCTCAGGATTCCTGCAACTGACCCACAACGGTTTCGCCCTGGTCGGCTTGGCCGTGATCTTTGTTGTGATCACCCTGAGTACCCAGCCGGAACTGCGCCAGGCAGGTGAACTGCGCCTGATGGGCTGGTTGCAGAACCGCCAACTTGGCGATGTGATGGGTGGCGTCGAAACGGACGCCATCGAGCGCGCCACAGCGACCAACCCCAATGATCTGCCCAAACAACAGGCAGCAGTGGCCTATTGGCTCAGCAAGAAGTACCGCGTCGCGCCCGAACCTTTGAGCGCGCTGGTGGCGGAAGCCTATGAAATTGGCAACCGCACCAAGCTGGACCCCACCCTGATTCTGGCAGTCATGGCGGTGGAATCAGGTTTCAATCCGTTTGCCCAAAGCCCGGTTGGTGCCCAGGGCCTGATGCAGGTCATGACCAAGATCCACAGCGAGAAGTACGAGACCTTTGGCGGCAAACTGGCTGCATTTGATCCGATCACCAACCTGCGGGTCGGCGTAAAGGTGCTGCAGGAATGCATAGCCCGAGCGGGCTCGCTGGAAGGTGGACTGCGGGCCTACGTTGGAG
Source organism: Rhodoferax sp. (assembly GCA_031372035.1). Classification (GTDB taxonomy): domain Bacteria; phylum Pseudomonadota; class Gammaproteobacteria; order Burkholderiales; family Burkholderiaceae_C; genus CAISIP01. The sequence continues at coordinate 9,478 of JANMKM010000311.1, forward strand.
CGTCCAGTATCGACGACGACGGCGGCTACGCTGGCAAAGTCATGGCCGAACATGCACGGCTGCATGGCGTTGCAACGGGCCGGGAGATTCGGACAGCGACCTTGCCCAGTGGCCCCGTCATGACACCCACCAAAGCCGAGCCGAAAATCGTCGCCATCGAGGAGGCCGCCAGTTCCTGACTGGCTGGCTCGCTCCGGGCAGCACCCGCTGGGCGGAGCGGTCTTCGGCCCGAATGGCCGTTGGGCTACACTCCGGGTGTGCGCAACTGGCGATAGGCGAGCGGGTCCAGATGGCCTGACCCGCTGACGTGGAACACCACGGGGAAGCGCACCGCGGCCCACAGCGCGGGCTTTGCGATCAGCCGTTCGCCTGGGCAGCCCTTGCATCATTGGGAACAATGACAAGGCCCATCCTCGTTAAGGACTGCCATGTACGAGCGCAACATTCTTGTAGAGCAAACCGACCCCGAAATCTGGGCCGCCATACTGGCCGAAAACGCGCGCCAGGAACAGCACATTGAGCTGATCGCCAGCGAAAACTATGCTTCGCCCGCCGTCATGGCGGCGCAAGGCTCGCAGCTCACCAACAAGTACGCCGAAGGCTACCCCGGCCGGCGCTATTACGGCGGCTGCGAGTTCGTGGACATTGCCGAGCAACTGGCCATTGACCGTGTGAAGCAATTGTTCGGCGCCGACTGCGCCAATGTGCAGGCGCATTGCGGCGCATCGGCCAACGAGGCGGTATTCCTCGCCTTCCTCAAGCCCGGCGACACCATCATGGGCATGAGCCTGGCCGAAGGTGGCCACCTCACCCACGGCATGGCCCTCAACATCAGCGGCAAGTGGTTCAACGTCGTGTCCTATGGCCTCGATAGCCAGGAGCGGATCGACTATGACGCCATGGAAAGCAAGGCGCATGAGACCAAACCCAAACTGATCATCGCCGGTGCGTCGGCCTATTCACTGGCGATTGATTTCGAACGCTTCGCCCGCGTGGCGCGGGATGTCGGCGCCATCTTCATGGTCGATATGGCGCATTACGCGGGCCTGATTGCTGCCGGCCTGTACCCGAACCCGGTGCCGCACGCCGATGTGGTCACGTCCACCACCCACAAGAGCCTGCGCGGGCCGCGCGGCGGCTTCATCCTGATGAAAGCCCAGCACGAAAAAGTGATCAACAGCGCCATCTTCCCCGGCCTGCAGGGTGGCCCACTGATGCATGTCATTGCCGCCAAGGCGGTAGCGTTCAAGGAGGCGCTGGGCGCCGATTTCAAGAGTTATCAAGCCCAGGTCAT
>JANMKM010000343.1:0-5432 GCA_031372035.1 Rhodoferax sp.
GTCGCACTGCCCACCAAGCTCGCCGTGGTGGTGCGGTCATACACTTTGTCCAGTGCTCCCAGCCCCGTGATGCTCAGCGGCGCGGCCGTGATGTTGGCCGCTATCGCGTTGTGCCCCGTGATCGTGTAGTTGCCGGCCTCAGCCCCCGTGAGCGTCAGCCCCGTGACCGTCACCGCTTTGTTCGTGCCCACGTTCCTGGTGTCAAAGTTGCCCACGTAGCCACTGCCCACCCCCAGCGTGTCGCCCGCGTACACCGTGCCCGTGATCGTCGCACTGCCCACCAAGCTCGCCGTGGTGGTGCGGTCATACACTTTGTCCAGTGCTCCCAGCCCCGTGATGCTCAACGGCGCGGCCGTGATGTTGGCGGTGGTGCTCGCACTGGTACTCGCCAGTGTGTAATTGCCCGAGTCCGTACCGGCAAGTGCAAGCCCAGTGATCAATACTGTCTTGCCATTGCCTGCGTTCCGGTCAATGAAATTGCCGATAGCCGAGCCCACACTGAGGGTGTCGCCTTCGACCATGCCACTGAACCCTGCCCCGCCAGTGTTCAATTGGGCAGTAGTTGTGCGGTTGTATATCTTGTCATTGGCTGTAATCCCGTCGACTTTCGAAATGGTCTTTGGAGTTACGATTCCGATGTTTGCTGTGAACTCGGAGCTGTTGAGTTGGTAGCCGAAAACCAGCGCGCCTGTTGCCGTTTCAACGGCGCTGACAGCGCCGCCGCCAAATGTCACCTGTTTGCCGGAGCCCACATTCTTGTTGAGCAATGATCCGGTCTCCGAAGACAGCGTTGCAGCCCGGAGCGTGTCTTCCATTCTGCCGCCGCCAAACGAAAGCGTCGCGCCCGCCATGCTGATGGATGTTTCGCGGTCGTATTCCTTGGTGACCGAGCCGCTAAGGGTGCCAGAAACATATTGGGAAGTGGCATAGACAACGCCGTTGGAGCTGCCGTCCCCCTGCAACTCGCCTCCCTTGGAAGTACCGTACTGCTTGAATCCGTAGGGCAGGTTGTCAAACTGGTGCCCGCCATCGGGATCATCCATATAGATGAGCCACCGTCCATTGGGCGTGCTGATCGCCGATGATCCGGCGTAGTTCACAAATTGCCCAGTGCCAGTGTCAATTTCTACCGCCGTCCCACCGGCATTGGAGACCAGCGATCCTGACGCCAGTGTGACGCCACTCCAACCCGTAACGTGGACGGAACCGTCGGCAGACACTGAACCGTCTACCGCAACGCTGCCGCCATAAACCACAATGCCTGCCCCGTAAGGCAGCGGCGGCGCAAGATGCGCGGGCACATACTGTTCAATCAGCCCCGAAGACACTGGATTGCCCGACTGGCTAACGGATCCACCCAAACCCAATCCGTCGGCCGCAAGTACTATCTGCCCCGACTGCTGCCCACCTTGCATGCCAGGCAACGTACGAATGGATGAACCACCGTTGCTGGACAAACTGCCATCGGCAAACATGATCACATCATTGCTGGCGCCGCCGGACGACAGCGTCGAGCTGGAGTTTCCACCGCGACTCTCCAGCGAACCGCCTGACACCTGGATACCCCAGTTGCTGCCAACCACCACGGCACCGGCGTTGCCCCCGCTACTGCCATCACCGCCAACTGAGCTGACCTGACCTTCAATCAATATGGTGGAATCTCCGGTCCACCGTTCCTGGTCGTAGGCAGCCGACAACCGCACGTGGTTTCCATCGCCACCTCTACCCGTCGAATCTGCGTCAAACCCTGTGCCGCCATTGCCACCGCGTGAGGTCACCGAACTGTTGGACTCGACCAGCAGCGAAACCGACGCGGGCCCATCAAAACCATTGGAGTCGTAAGCCTGCTGCAACCAGACGAAACCGCCAGTGCCACCGTTGCCACCATAGCCCGCGGTCGCGCTGCCACCATCACCACCATAGGAACCCACGGCTGCATTGCCTGTGAGCTTCAACGTGCCGTTCTGTGCGGTCAAAGTCACATCGCCACCAGCGCCACCGCCACCACCATTCACGCCGGGGGAGTTAAACCAGCCAGCCCCTCCCGAGCCACCACGCGACTCAACGGCAGCTCCCTGAATCTGCAAGTTTCTGCCGGCTGTCAGATAGATATTGCCACCCCGACCGCCATCAGAGCCAGACGACCCCGGACCAGACGCGTCCGAGCCAGAAATACCTTGTGTCCTGACACCCTGCAACACCACGACGTTACCACCGCCGTACATTTCCACGGAACCGCTACTGCCGTCAGTGAGCACTACTGGCGTGCCGGGCGATTGACTGGCGCCATCCGCAGTACCTATGGTGAGGTCTCCGCTGGACCAGAAATTAATTCCATTGAGAGAGCTCGCACCAAGCACGAGCGTATTGCCGTAGTTGTACATGGTGAGGTAGCCACCAACACTGTACAAACTGACTGTCTCGAACTGGTTGTACCCATACAGTGTGATGTCGCCATTCGCATAGACATCGAGATACGATGCCTGCATGGAGCCGCTGTACTGCTGCACCGATCCACCCAGCGCCCGCAAATATATGGACCCAATTTGATCCGGAGGAGTCGCAGCATTGAATGTCGGGACAGCGCTTGCACCGCCATCGCCGGTCTGGTAACTGTCGACGGCCCCGAATGCCGGCTGCCCCAGCCCACCGCCACTCGCGGCACCTATCGTCAAGGAGCCATCCTGCTGAATCGATCCCGGTGAGCTGACAAGCCCACCATTGAAAATGATCGTCCCGGCATGGATTTGAATATCACCACTGTTGCCTGCCCGACCGGCGTCCGCACTGCCGCCCGAGCCATTGGACGCATTGAAGGTGCCCTGCTGTCCGGCAGCCCCACCATAGCCGGCATATCCAGCGTCACCACCCGAGCCAGCTTGAACCAGGACCCCGCCGCTTGACTGCAGAATCACCGTAGGTGAGCCGCGTTGCACACCAAAACCCAAGCCGGTCAGTTCGATGGTGCCTGCATTGCCGCCATCTCCGCCGCGCCCACCATTGCCGCCGCTACCACCGTTGCCCGGGTTCGTGTCAACAAATCCTTCTCCACCAAAGAATGTGTCACCATCGCCGCCGCGTCCGCCATCCTGACCTGACCCACCATCGCCTCCGCGACCAGCCGAGGTCATGATGCTTCCGCCAACCGTCACGCGCCCGCTGGCGCTGAGTGTGATGCGGCCTGCATGGCCACCCCGCGCGCCGTCACTGCCGCTGGCGCCGTTGCTGCCGTTCTCACCATCCTGCCAAATAGCCCCCGAATTCGCGCCTGCGTAGATGCTGGAGTTGTTGTAATCAAAGTCAGCGCCTCGCCCGCCTCGGCCACCAATGGAGGCGATAGTCACGCCTGGGTCCACCGTGATGTCCCGGCGTTGCTGCGTGCCAACCAACGCACCGGACTCGCTGTCCGCATAGCCCGTCAATATTTGAATATGACCAGCGTCAGCGCCTGCAACGGCACTGACAACACCGTCGCTGTTGTACCCATCCGCGCCGTCCCTGCCAATGGACATGACATTGGCCTTGATTCGGATGTTGCCGCCCGTAGACTCTATGTGGATGTCACCTGGTTGCCCTTGCGCACCGTTGTATCCATAGTTGTAAGTGCCGTATACGCCGGCAGCCACTTCGGTCCGAACTTCGCCAGACACCGTAATCCCACCTGACGACAACAACCTGATGGTGCCACCTATCCCGTCGTTGGACCCGTGATCCCCGTTGAAGGGGTCTGGCTCATACGTCGCCAAGAGGCCTACAGCCTGCTCGGTACCACGGTTGTTGGCAACATAGGTTCCACCGCCTGGCAAAGCGACGGCGAGCCCGCTGGCAACTTCTATGGTTCCAGTTGCCTCGATATTGATGTTTCCGCCGTAGGCCACGCCCGAGACCTTGGCGATCTTTTTCTGGCCCATCACATTGCTGCCGTTGCGGTCCGTACCCTGGCTGAAGTCCACCTTGCCGTAGGGCATCATGGAATCCTGTGCCACGTAGGAGTCGGAATGGAACACCAGTGCGTTGACGTCCAAATTCGCATAGCGCGCATCAATGAAAGCGCCTGCAACCAGCATCGTCCCGGAACCGCCGACCTTTATCGTAGTGACCGGTGTCGTGATGGAGCCCGAAGACAAGGTTGCAGAATCAATGCCAAGACGCACGCCGTAGCTACCCGAAATGGTATCGGGCGGCCAACCTCCAGACGCATTGTTGTCCAGGTCGCCAGTCACCATCAACAGATCACCGCCGCCCGTATCAATGGTGGCAAAACCGACCCGTATGCCTTCGTGCGGATCACCCGCCCCGTCGCCTCGTCCACGCATCGCAATGCGCCCACCAGTGCTCTGGATCAGGATGTGTGGATAGGTGTTGGTGGCGCCGCTCAGGACTATTGCCGACTGGTCTCCGCCTCCGCCACCAAATTCCATCTGATCCCCAACCGTCAGCTGACCGTCGGCATTCAGCTTGATGTTGGATCCCAACCCACCCAGTGCCTTGACGTCCCCGTGGACGTCCATGTAATTCGAACTGACCAGTTCTATGGATGAGTTGGAACCGGCCGTGCTGACGGTGTTGTAGATTTCAACCGAACTGGCGGATGCAATCGAAATCGGTGAACTTGCACCGGTGGTCGTGATGGCACCATCGGTGTAGAAATAATCGCCGGAAGTTATGGTGATGGCCGAGCTCGATTGCAGGGTACTCACCGTGTCATAGATGTCGACGGAGCTATCGGAATGGATCTCAATCGGGGAACTGGACCCTGTCGTGGTGATCGATCTGTCCGCTTCGAACCACGAGCCCGACGACAACATGATGGACGAGTTCGAACCCCCAGTACTTATCGGTTGCGTGGAATACAAGTAGCCGCCGGAAGTGATGGAGATCGGCGAGTTCGACTGCGCGGTGCTGATGGCCCCGTAGGAGTCGAACGAACCACGCGTCGTGATCGTGATAGGCGCATTGGCGCCGGTCGTAACGACGCCCTTGACAACGATGCTGCCTGTAGCCCCGGCCAAGGTGCCAACGGCCAAATCGGTATTTGTCGAAAGGGTGATGCCGGATGCTGCCTTCAGCGACATATAGGCGCTGGAATTCGTAGACATCATGTTGATGCCATGAAAAGCCGTGCTGCCAGGATTGTCCGACCCGCTGTTTCTGGTCTCCAGTGTCAGCGATCCACCAGTCACATTGATCGTGCCGCTGCCAGTTTCGTAGTCCTTGAACACAATGGCGCGACCTGCGCTTAACGTGACATTTGTGCTGGCACCGATCTGGTTGATGGCCTTGTCCGAGATGGTGTAGCTGCCACCAGGACTGTCACCTACAAGTACCTTCCCGTCTCCCGTTATCTGGCCGTCATTGTTTCCCAGAGCATTTGAGTGCAGCAGAAATATCTCTTCCGGATCAAGTAGAAGCGTGCCGTTGCGCCCACGGCG
>JANMKM010000375.1:0-3290 GCA_031372035.1 Rhodoferax sp.
GGCCGGATGCTGGTACCTACAATGACCGCACGCACTGCGTTGTAGCAGTGCAAGAGTCATCACCCATGAGAGTTTCCAAGGATACCGTCGTCAGCTTGCGCTATCGCCTCAGCACGGAACAGGGGAGCTTGATCGAGGATAGCCGCCAGCCCTTGGTCTATTTGCATGGTGGCTATGCCAATATCTTGCCAAAGATCGAGCTGGCCATGGAGGGGCGGGCGCGTGGATACCAAACCCGGTTGCTGCTTGCCGCCACTGATGCGTTTGGCGAACATGACCCGGCCCTGGTTCGTACGGTGGCACGCAGCAGTCTTCCGGCAGGAACCAAGCTTGGCGGGCAGTTGCGCAGCGCGGACACCGACGCGCCGCATCCGACGGTCTACAAGGTCAGTGCTGTTGAGGGAGAGCAGGTGGTGCTGGATGCCAACCATCCGCTGGCAGGGCAGGCGGTACAGTTTGACCTGACCGTACTTGATATCCGGCCAGCCTCTGAGGAGGAGATCGCCCATGGCCACGTACATGGAGCCCACGGCCACCACCATTGAGCGGGCTTGGCCGTTTCAACCTGCTGGCGCGAAAAAATCGACCCGATCTGTGATGATGCCGTCGGTGCCCAAGGCAAGCAGGCGCTGCGCCGCCCATTCGTCATTGACGGTATAGCTGAGCGTCCGCAGACCTGCACTCTGTGCCTGCGTGACGGTGGAACGGTCCCACAGTGCGTGGTTCATGACGATGGCTGCGCACCCGAGTTCGAGTGCAGTCTCCAACCAGCCGGCTGACAGGGAGTCCAGCAACAGGCCGCGAGGCAGATGCTCGGCTGCATCCCTGGCTGCACGCAGGGCCTCGGTCTGGAACGATGTCAGCAAGGGCTGCTCAGTTTGGGTGTGCCAAAGTTTCGCTGCGTGGTCCGCGACCATGGCACCTGTCACTTGCTCAACACCGGGTGTAGGCTTGATTTCTATGTTGAGGAAAAACCTGTTGCGGATGCAGTAGGCGGCGACATTGGCCAGCATTGGCAAAGGTTCGCCGGCATGGGCGCGCGAATGCCAACTGCCAGCATCGAGTTGAGACAGCGCATGCCAGCTTTGCTCACCGGCGACACCATGGCCATTGGTCGTTCGCTCCAACTCGGCGTCATGCAGCAAGAAGGGGATGCCGTCGGCACTGAGCTTGACGTCACACTCAAACATGCGGTAGCCGTGACCTGCTCCAACGCGAAATGCAGCCAGCGTATTTTCCGGGGCCAGCCTGCCGGCCCCGCGGTGCGCCACCCAGCGCGGATAGGGCCATATTGCCGCAGTCCCCAACGTCACGAAATGCGCTTTCCGGTGGCAGCGTCAAACCAATGCAGTCGGTCTTCCCGCGGCGCCACGCGCACGTTTGATCCAGGCGGCGGGGCGGGCAAACTCTCATCAGTCCGCACAATCAGGCCTTCATCGCCTAGTCGGCAATAGACCAGCCGCTCTGCGCCCAGCAGCTCAACCGTGTCCACCTTCAGCTCCCAACCCTGTTCCCCGATCTGCAGATGCTCGGGCCGTATGCCCATGATCGTGCCGGGCCGACTGCCGGGCGCGGACTTGAGCAGATTCATCGGTGGTGAACCAATGAAGCTCGCCACAAATGTAGAGGCCGGACGGTGGTAGACCTCCTCCGGCGTACCGAACTGTTCCATCACTCCGGCGTTCATCACGAGCATGCGATGCGCCAAAGTCATGGCCTCAACCTGGTCGTGGGTCACGAAAAGTGAGGTGATACCAAGTTCTCGGTGCAGTTTCTGGATTTCCAGTCGGGTCTGGGCACGCAGCTTGGCGTCCAGGTTGGACAGGGGCTCGTCAAACAGGAAGACCTGGGGCTGGCGTACGATGGCCCGACCCATGGCCACCCGCTGGCGTTGGCCACCCGAGAGTTGGCGTGGCTTGCGGTCGAGCAGATGTCCCAGCTCCAGAATTCCGGCGGCCTTGTCGACCCGGCTCTTGATGTCCTGCACCGGAACCTTGGCGATCTTCAAGCCGTAGGCCATGTTGTCGAACACGCTCATGTGCGGATACAGGGCGTAGTTCTGGAACACCATGGCGATATCGCGTTCGGCAGGTTCAAGGTTGTTGACCACGCGCGCGCCGATCATCACCTCGCCACTGCTGATCTCCTCCAGACCGGCAACCATGCGAAGAAGCGTGGACTTGCCACAGCCTGATGGCCCTACGATCACGATGAATTCGCGATCGGCAATGTCGGCGTTGACGCCATGGATGACCTGCAGGGCCGCCTTGCCCTTGCCGTAGCGCTTGACGACGTTCTTGAGTGTGATGGATGCCATGGGTTCTTGCGTAAAGCGCGGGTTGCTATTTTTCGGTGTCGACCAGGCCTTTGACAAACCATTTCTGCATCAGGATCACCACCAGCGCGGGTGGCAGCATGGCCAGAATCGCCACGGCCATGACGACATTCCATTCGACATACACCTCGCCGAAGATCAGGCGTTTGATGCCCATAACGATGGGATACATCTTTTCATCGGTCGTAACCAGAAGCGGCCACAGGTACTGGTTCCAGCCGTAAATGAACTGGATCACGAACAGCGCCGCAACCGATGTTCTCGAAAGCGGCAACAACACGTCCCTGAAAAAGCGCATGGGACCGGCACCGTCAATACGCGCTGCTTCTACCAGCTCGTCGGGCACGGTGAGGAAGAACTGCCGGAACAGGAATGTGGCAGTGGCCGAAGCAATCAAAGGCACTGTCAGTCCGGCCATGGTGTTGAGCATGCCCAAGTCCGACACCACCTGATAGGTGGGGCCGATACGCACTTCTACCGGCAGCATCAGCGTGACGAACACCATCCAGAACACGAGGTTCTTGAAGGGGAAGCGGAAGTACACGATCGCAAAGGCCGACAGCAGCGAAATCGCGATTTTGCCTATGGCAATGATCAACGCACTTGCCAGGCTGATGGCCATCATCGGCGCGGCTGCGGAAATACTGGCTCCCGCTTCGGTCTTGCCGCCAAACAGTGCCAGTCGGTAGCTCTCGACGATGTTGCTGCCGGGCAGCAGCGAAATCGGATTGCTGGTCGAGATCTGCTCGGCGGTCTGGGTCGAGCCAATGAAGGTCACGTAGATCGGGAAAAAGACGATCACCACACCCACGATCAGAATCACGTGCGAAAAGAAGTCCAGAACGGGCCTGCGCTCAATCATCAGTACTGCACCTTCTTTTCGACGAAGCGGAATTGCACCACCGTCAGCACGATGACGATCACCATCAGGACCACGGACTGTGCCGCAGAGCCG
>JANMKM010000539.1:0-7069 GCA_031372035.1 Rhodoferax sp.
GTCCGGCGTCAGGTTGCCGTTGCCCACCAGGAACCAGTAGAAGGCGGTGACGCCCACCAGGCCCAGGCCGACCACCAGCATGCCGGTGATGGCGCCGCCGCGGAAGGCCACGTCCAGCGCCGGGCCGATGCCGCGGGTAGCGGCCTGTGCGGTACGCACATTGGCCCGCACCGACACATTCATGCCGATGAAGCCGCAGGCACCCGACAAGACCGCGCCGACGACGAAGCCGATGGCGCTGAGGCCGTCCAGGAAGAAGCCGATCAGGATGGCCAGTACCACGCCGACCACGCCAATGGTCTTGTACTGGCGGGCCAGGTAGGCGGCGGCACCGGTCTGGATGGCGGCTGCAATTTCCTGCATCCGCGCATTGCCTGCGTCCTGCGAAAGAATCCAGCTGCGCGCCCATACACCGTATCCCACGGCAATGAACCCGCAGACAAGCGCCAGGATCAGCGCTGAGTTGCCTGTCATAGAAATCTCCAGTTGTATTTGACGAAGAGGGTGCAAGCCGCATGCGGTGTGCACCCGCTGCGTTGCTTCCTCGTGCGTCCGTATGGAGACGATTGGCCAACCGGCGAACTGTAACTGCAAAAACCGGCCATTCCGGAAGGCGCAAGGAGCCAGTCAGTAAAATCAGGGTTAATCCTAGGGCACGGCAATGCTGTACCTTGGCATTCCCTGATTTAACGCAAAGAAGCCCCACCATGTCCCTCGACAAAGTCACCCCTGGCGCCAATGTGCCCGACGCGTTCAACGTCATCATCGAAATTCCCATGAACGCCGACCCGGTGAAGTATGAGGTGGACAAGGCCTCGGGCGCGATCTTCGTGGACCGCTTCATGAGCACGTCGATGCACTACCCCACCAACTACGGTTACGTGCCGCGCACCATCAGCGGCGACGGCGACCCGGTGGACGTGCTGGTGATCACGCCGGTGCCGCTGATCCCGGGCGTGGTGGTGACCTGCCGGCCCATCGGCATCCTGAAGATGGAAGACGAGGCCGGCGAAGACGGCAAGGTGCTGGCCGTGCCGATCGACAAGATCCTGGCGATCTACACCCAGTGGCAAAAACCCGAAGACCTGAACCCGCTGCGCCTGAAGACCATTGCCCACTTCTTTGAGCACTACAAGGACCTGGAGCCCAACAAGTGGGTCAAGGTGCTGGGCTGGGAAGGCGCCGACGCCGCCCGCAAGGAGATCATGGACGGCATCGCCAACTACGACAAGGCACACGCGGGGGACTGAGTTTTGGTCCTGGCGCTCCTGTTTTAGGAGTGCTCCGTGCTTTATCCATGCGGTTCCTGGCATGGGTTCCCTCTGATATTGCTGTGAAACTGGGTGCGCTGCTCGTTGCCGACGGGTGGGGTGCATCTGCGTATGCTGGCAGGCGTGTGTGCGAAGCCACAGGCGGACAGTTGCCGGCGCTTCGAGTGCTGGGTCCCTCCGCTACGTTGCGCTGCGCTGCGCTCCACTGCGCTACAGGACTTCCCTGCGGTGCTCGGCGACCAGGGCAAATCGACAAACTCAGCCATGAGTACATGGCTTCAAACAGTGTCGATTTGGCGCGCAAGCGCGCCGACCCTGGCCGCCTGTGCTCCTCGGCTGCGCACAGGCGCGCCATCAACTGCCCACCCGTGGCTTCATCCGATGTTTTTGGTCGGCGGTGCAGCTCCGCGGTCATTGACGCCCGGAGTCGGTACTTGGTGTCACCAAGGGGACTTGGGCACAATGATGGTGCAGAGCGGCAGCCGTTTAAGGGTCACGCATGTTCAAGTTCGAATGGGACGATCAAAAGGCGGCGAGCAATCTGCTGAAGCACGGTGTATCGTTCGACGAGGCGGTCAGCGTTTTTGGGGATGCATGTGCAGTGACCTATTCGGATACCGACAACAGCGAGTTCGAGGATCGCAGCCGAACTTACGGAATCTCCAGCAAGACGCGACTCTTGGTTGTGGTCCACACGGAACGCCGCAGTGGCATTCGAATCATCAGCGCGAGAAAGGCAACACGGTATGAAAAAGACATCTATGAAGACGGCTGATCAGGACATTCCGGAACTGAAGCGCGACGAACTTGGCAAGGGCGTGAGGGGTAAGTACCTGAAGCACTTTGTACAGGGTAGCAATGTCGTGGTATTGCAGCCTGAAATTCAGAAGGCCTTCCCGACCTCCGAAGCGGTCAACAAGGCTTTGGCAAGCATGTTGGCCTTCGCGCAGGAAACGCGGGGTCTGACGGGCCGCTCAAGCCGGCCGCCGCGCAAGCGCGTCGCCGTGTAGTCTCTTCGACGGAGTGTCGTTCTTACTTCATGGCCCTTGAAGACGGCACTCGTGGTGTGACAGGACTCTGAGCCGCACAGCTCACATCTGCCGTCCATGGAAGCGTCCCTCCGCCAAGCCAAGCTGGCCACCTATGCGGCACAGGGAGATGACGCCAGTGTTGCGCCCCTGCGTGGCGGCTCCAAGCAGCTTGAGTACCGTGACGGAGACTGGCTCGATCGTGACATCTACTTCGGCACTATCCGGTTCGTCGGACAGGAGGTTGTTTACCACGCTGACAAATCGATATGGTCCATGGCCTACTCAGGAGGTGTTGTGCAGGGACTGGTCACTTCGGAGGTGCGCGCACTCTACGCATTTCTGCGCTCGGCGCTGCTCCAGGCTCCTGCGGACATGCCGCTGCGCGGGCCACCGACGCTCGTCGATGGGGCGCATACGTACAACTGCTCGGTTCGCGGCACGCTCACGAACTTCACCGGGCATGAATCCATCACCGCAGGCGGCCGCGAAGTGTATGCGTTGCAACTTTCAGGTGGACGGCTGGCATGAAAGCACTCTCAACCATCGGCCAGATCGATTACACGGTCATCTACACCGGGGACATGGTGGCGATGCGCCGGTTCTATGGCACTGTGCTGGGGTTCCCGTTGCTGCGCGAGCTGAGTCCGCACTGGGTTGAGTACCAGGTGGGCGCGAACACCCTGGCGCTGACCGTGCGGGGCGGGCGCTTTGCCGATCCTGCGCCGCCCGCGGGGGCGCTTTCGCTGCAACTGGCGTTCCGGGTGGCGCCGAAGGCGGTTGACGGCTGCGCTGCAGAACTGGTGGCGGCTGGCGTTCAGCTGGAGTCGCCGCCAACGGACCAGCCTTTCGGACACCGCACGCTGTTCTTCCGGGACCCGGACGGCAATGTGCTGGAGATTTACGCGGAGATTTGATGCCATGCGCTTTGAAGGAAAGCTCAAGTCGTGGAATGATGAACGCGGCTTCGGATTCATCGAGTCCACACAGGGTGGTCAGGAGATCTTTGTTCACGTCAAGGCATTCAGAACCCGGACCGGTCGCCCGCAGATCAACCAAGACTTCTCGTTTGAGATCGAGCTTGGGCCGCAAGGCAAGAAGCGCGCGAAGAATATCGAGGTTGTGCGGGCAGTTCCCACGCAGGCAAGTCCGCGTCGCGAATCTCCGGCGCAGTGGGGAACCGCTACGCTGTTTGCTTTGTCTCTTTTCCTGATCACGTTTGCCCTTGTCGCCGTACTCTGGCGGTCGCCTCTCTGGTTTGCAGGGGTCTACCTTGTGGCCAGTGTGATCGCCTTCCTGGCCTATGCATCGGACAAGTCAGCCGCTCGGCGGCAAGCTCGGCGCACGCCAGAAAGCACACTCCACCTTCTCGCTCTTGCTGGCGGCTGGCCTGGCGCGCTTCTGGCGCAGCAGTTCCTGCGCCACAAGTCCATCAAGTCTGATTTCCGCAGTGCATTTTGGACAACGGTCATCCTGAACACGCTTGGCTTCGTGGCGCTGTGTTCTCCACTGGGCAGACCATTGTGGGCGCCGCCTTGAGGCTTGCGAATGCAAGTCCAGAGGCGCAGGCGACGCCGCTGGCCGACTTCTGCTTGAGCGTCGAACACAGTCAAGAATTTTGCTGGCGAGAAGGGGCGCAACATGTACGCAATCAAGGTCGAGATCAGCGACGCGGAGGCAAGGGACTTCGTATTCAGCGCACAAAAGACGATGTACGGTGGCAAGCAGATCGCCAAGGGCGACACCATATTCATCTTTGCCAGCGAGAACGAGGGTGGCACGGGTCTGATCGCCAGTGGCGTGGTTACTTCGGCTGAACCGACGCCCCGGAAACCTGGGGTTGAGCGGCAGACGCCGCGCGTCAGCATCGCCGTCCGCCGCACCGCGCTGGCGAAGCGCCGACTGGGGCGCGGCGAGCTCAAGCTGTTCTCCAATTGGAACGATGGCCGACCCGAGACCGAGCTCAACTTCAAGTTCTACCGTCAGGCAACGAACAAGATCGTGGGTATCTCGGATGCAGCCGCCGCGTTCCTGCGAGGCTTCTTCTAGCCCGGCGGCTTCCAGGCATGGATCGGAGAGTGCATTGCTACACAATCAGTAGCTGCCCGTAGCTTATCCATGCGCTTTCCAGCCACTTTTGGCAGTGAAAAGTGATGAAAATTGTTTGCCAAAGAGCCTGATTTTACCTCAAATGTATTATATGTCGAAAGATGTGCTACTGATCGACATATTGACGCCATATGCTGGACTTTTCCGTGACCCGACTACTTGCTGACGCAGTCCTGGTGCTGCATTTCGCCATCGTCGTCTTCGTCGTCGGTGGTCTGGCGCTGGTGCTGGTGGGCAATCTGCTGCGCTGGCGCTGGGTCAATCGTTGGTGGTTCCGCCTGGCGCATGTTGCGGCCATCGGGTTTGTCGTGGTGCAGGCCTGGCTGGGCAAGGTTTGCCCGCTCACCACGCTGGAGTCCTGGCTGAGGGTGCAGGCGGGGGCGGCCGCATACGACAAGAGCTTTGTGGAGCACTGGGTGCAACGCCTGCTTTACTACGAGGCTCCGTTCTGGGTGTTCACGCTGGTCTACACAGCCTTCGGCTTGGCAGTTCTGGCTGCGTGGTGGTACTTTCCACCCCTGCATCGCGATAGCAAGAACGAAGCCAGCCTCTAGCGATCCAGCGCCGGCCGCTTCGGGTTGAACTTCCAGCCCGGTATCAGGTACTGCATGGCCACCGCGTCGTCGCGCGCGCCCAGGCCGTGCTGCAGGTAGAGCTGGTGCGCTTTCTCCACTTCCACCATGTCCAGCGCCACGCCCAGGCCTGGTGCCTTGGGTACCTGCACCAAGCCGCCTTTGATCTGCAGCGGCTCTTGCGTCAGGCGCTGGCCATCCTGCCAGATCCAGTGGGTGTCGATGGCGGTCACGCGCCCGGGCGCGGCGGCGGCCACCTGGGTGAACATGGCGAGCGACACGTCGAAGTGGTTGTTGGAATGCGAGCCCCAGGTCAGGCCCCAGTCGCGGCAGGTCTGGGCCACCCGTACCGAGCCAGCCATGGTCCAGAAATTCGGGTCCGCCAGAGGGATGTCCACCGACTGCAAGGACAGCGCGTGGCTCAACTGGCGCCAGTCGGTGGCGACCATGTTGGTGGCGGTGGGCAGGCCGGTGGCGCGGCGGAACTCGGCCATCACCTCGCGGCCGGAGAAGCCATCCTCCGCACCGCAGGGGTCTTCGGCATAGGCCACCACGCCGCGCATGTCGCGCATCAGGCGCACTGCGTCCTTCAGCAGCCAGCCGCCATTCGGGTCCAGCGTCACCCGGGCCCTGGGGAAGCGCTCATGCAGGGCCTGAATGGAAGCGATTTCTTCCTCGGCGCGCAGCGCGCCGCCCTTGAGCTTGAAATCGTTGAAGCCATAGCGCTCATAAGCGGCCTCGGCCAGCCGCACAACGGCCTCGGGTGTCATGGCCGGTTCGTGCCGGAGCCGGAACCAGACGTTGTCGGCGCCAGGCTCGCTGGCGTAGGGCAGGTCGGTGCGGCTCTTGTCGCCAACGAAGAACAGGTAGCCCAGCATCTCCACCGCATCGCGCTGCTGGCCTTCACCCAGCAGGGCGGCGACCGGCACTTCGAGGAACTGGCCCAGCAGGTCCAGCAGTGCCGACTCCACGGCCGTGACGGCGTGGATCGTGGTGCGCAGATCAAAGGTCTGCTGGCCGCGGCCGCCAGCGTCACGGTCGGCAAACTGGGCCTGCATGGATTGCATCACCTGCAGGTACTGGCCGATGGGCCGGCCGATGACCAGTGGCCGGGCGTCCTCCAGCGTCTGGCGGATCTTTTCGCCGCCGGGCACCTCGCCCACGCCGGTGTGGCCGGCGCTGTCCTGCAGCAGCACCAGGTTGCGGGTGAAGAAGGGGCCATGGGCGCCGCTGAGGTTCAGCAGCATGCTGTCGCGCCCGGCAACCGGGATCACGCGCATGGCGGTGACGGTGGGCGTGGAGGAAATGCTCATGGTGGGTGTCGTCTTTGCTTTTAGTCGGTGGTGATGCCACGCTCGCGGATGATGCGGGCATAGCGCTGGCGGTCGTCGGTGATCGTCTGTGCCAGCTGTGCCGGCGTGCTGCCGGAGGGTATGGCGCCCAGATCGGTCAGGCGGTTCTTCACGTCGTCCGACGCGAGCACCTCGCGCACATCCTGCGACACCTTATCGATGATGTCGCGCGGTGTGCCGGTGGGCGCCAGCAGCGCAATCCAGGAGATGGAATTGAAACCGGGCAGGGCCGATTCGGCCAGCGTCGGCACCTCCGGGAAGGCGCCGACGCGCTTGCCGCTGGTGACAGCCAGGGCCCGCAACTTGCCGGCCTTGATATGGCCGCTGGCCTCCAGCACCGTCATGAACGACAGCTGCACGTGGCCGGCCAGCAGGTCGCTCACAGCCGGGCCACCGCCACGGTAGGGCACATGCAGGATGAAGGTGCCGGTGGCCTCCTTGAACATCTCGGCCGCCAGATGCGGCGCGCCGCCGGCACCGGAACTGCTGTAGCTCAAAGCGCCGGGTTTGCTCTTGGCCAGGGCGATGAACTCCCTGGGCGTGCGCGCCGCCACCTGCGGATTCACCATCATGGCAAGCGGCAGTTCCGCCAACAGCGAGATCGGCGCAAAGGCTGTGTCCGGGTCATAGGGCAGACGCTTGTACAGCGCCGGGTTGATGGCCTGGGTGCCGATGTTTCCCACCAGCAGGGTGTAGCCGTCGGGCTTGGCCTTGGCCACGGCGTCGGCGCCCACCTG
>JANMKM010000450.1:0-7067 GCA_031372035.1 Rhodoferax sp.
CCACCGACTCCGCGCACAGCGGATGCCGAACGTCGACGGGTAAGGCCGGCCGAACGCGACCCCGGCGACGACCGCGCCGATCGGGCGCAGGTGCATCTTCCCGGTCCGCTTGTTGTTGCGGGTGTCGACGAATTCGACCGGGCCCTCGACCGCATCGAGGATCGACAGGTCGGCCGGCGCGCCGGTCTGCAGCGTGCCGTGCTTCGGCAGCCGGGCAATCACGCGGGCCGGCGCCGTCGTCGCCATCGCGACGACTTCGGGCAACGAGAAGCCGAGCCCGATCAGCTTGCTCATGACCCAGGGCAGGAAGGGCATGCCCGGCGAGTTGCCCGAGAAGGCGTGGATGTCCGACGAGATCGTGTCCGGCGGGCAGCCCTGTGCGATGGCGGCCTCGGCGATCGTGTAGTCGAAGCTGCCGCCGCCGTGGCCGATATCGAAAATCACGCCGCGCTTCTTGGCCGCAAGGGCCGCCGGCAGCAGCTTGCCATCCTGCACGATGTTGGTACCCATGCCCGCATTGTTCGGCGCGCCGGAGAAGCAGTGGGTCAACACGTCGCCCGGGCGGAACAGGTCCAGGATCTGCGACATCAGCTCGCGGTCCGCCACGCCACCGATGTGGCACATCACCTTGGCCGGAACGCCGGAGCGCTCGCAAGCGGCAATGGCCCGCTTCAAGGGCTCCAGGCCATGGCGGGCGATCACGTTCTCGCTCATGCGCACCTTCACGCCCAGCACCATGTCGGCGTTCTCTGCCACCACCCGCGCCGCGACATCGGCCTGGGCGTAGTCGATATTGAAGAGTTCGGGCACCGGAAAGCCGGCCAGCCCGGCGACGGCGATATGGACAAAGGCAAACTGCCGGGTGCGCGAAGCCGGCACGATGAATCGCCGGAAAGCAGCAAAATTGTTGGCGCCTGCGTCGCCCGCCGACACCACGGTGGTAGTGCACTGGTGCGCCACCAGCTCGTCGGCAGGGATGCCGATGGCCGAGCCATAGGGGAAGGTGTGGCAATGCAGGTCGATCAACCCCGGCGTCACCAGCTTGCCGCCGGCATCCATCACGCGCTGGGCGCGCTCCGGCGCGATCGAGGTCTCCATGGCCTCGATCAGCCCATAGCGGATACCGATGTCACGCTTGCCGGAGAGGCCCTGGCTCGGGTCCAGCACATTGGCGTTGCGAATCAGCAGGTCGAACTTGTCGTTCGGCCCCATGGCTGCCAACGCTGCGCCAGGCACGGTACCCAGTGCGGCAAGGGCCGCACCCGTGCTGACAAACTGGCGGCGGGAGGAAGTGTGCATGCTGGCCTCGCATTCAGGAGTGGGCGCCGGCGCGAGATGCGCCCCTGGCTGCCCCAATGTCCGGGTCTGCATCTGCGCCGTCAAGCGGACTTACCCCGGGGCACGCAGACGCGGCCGCGAGGCGCTATGCTCGGCCGACAACAGGAGACCCGCATGAACAACACCATCCCTTCCAGTGCACTGCAGCTGCGCACCCTGATCAGCGCCGACGGCGAGCTGCGGCTCTCGCTGGAGAGCGTGGACACACCCACACCGGCAGCCGACGAGGTGCTGTTGCGCATCGAAGCCGCGCCCATCAACCCCTCCGACATCGGACTGCTGTTCGGCGCCGCCGACATGGCCACGGCACGCATGTCAGGCACTCTGGATCGGCCGGTGCTCAGCGCCACGGTGCCGCCCGCGTACCTGAAGGCCATGGCCGGCCGTATCGGCCAGTCGCTGCCAGCTGGCAACGAAGGTGCCGGCACCGTGGTGGCCGCCGGCAGCTCCGCCGCCTCCCGGGCCCTGCTCGGGCAGACTGTGGCGGCGCTGGGTGGCGCCATGTATGGCCAATACCGCTGTGTCAAGGTGGAGCAATGCCTGCCCCTGCCAACCGGTGCCACGGCAGCCCAGGGCGCATCCTGCTTCGTCAACCCCCTGACCGCGCTGGGCATGGTGGAGACCATGCGGCGCGAGGGCCACACCGCCCTGGTGCACACCGCGGCGGCGTCCAACCTGGGCCAGATGCTCAACCGCATCTGCGACAAGGACGGCGTGGCCCTGGTCAACATCGTGCGCAAGCCGGAGCAGGAAACGCTGCTGCGGGACATGGGCGCGCGCTTGGTCTGCAACACCGGCTCAAGCACGTTCATCGAGGACCTGTCTGCGGCCCTGGTCACGACTGGCGCCACGATCGCCTTTGACGCCACCGGCGGCGGCAAGCTGGCTGGCCAGATCCTGGGCTGCATGGAAGCGGCGATCAACCGCAACGCCAAGGAGTACAGCCGCTACGGCTCGTCGGTGCACAAGCAGGTCTACATCTACGGTGGGCTGGACATGCGACCGACTGAGTTCAACCGCAACTTCGGCATGACCTGGGGCATGGGCGGCTGGCTGTTGTTCCCGTTCCTGATGAAGATCGGGCCGCAGCGGGTACAGGAACTCAAAGCCCGCGTGGCTGCGGAGCTCACAAGCACCTTTGCCAGCAGCTATTCGCGCGAGATCTCGCTGGCCCAGGCGCTGCATCCGGATGTGGTGGCGGTCTACGGGCAACGCGCCACCGGCACCAAGTTCCTGGTCAACCCCAGCCTCTGAATCCGGGCCAGGCTGCCAGCGCGAGCTGCTGTCATCCAGGGTGCAGACGGGCTCATCCCGGTTTGCTGCCACTCATCCCAAAGCGCCCGCCAGCAGGAGCGGCAAGACTGAACATGCGGGCTTCCAACACCCGGAGGTCCCATGTTTTCAAGATCCATCAAGAACCTGCTGGCAGCCGTGCTGCTGGCTGCCGCCACTCTGGCTGCCCACGCGGCCGAGCCCACGGCCTTCAGCGTCAGGGTCAGTGGCCAGGGCAAGCCGATGCTGCTGATTCCTGGCCTGGCCTCCTCGGGCGAGGTCTGGGCCGGCACCGTGGCGCATTACGCACAGCATTACCGCTGCCATGTGCTCAATCTGGCAGGCTTTGCCGCAATGGCTGCATGCCCGCATGGATGAATTCCTGAAGTGAACTCCGCTGCACCCATGGCGTCCGAAGCGATGGCTGACGCCGGCAACTCCGGCGGCCAGTCGCGTTCCTTGGTACTGGCTGTGCCAGATCGCTGGCTGGGGTCTGGTGGCACTGCTCAACATCAGCTTTTCGCTGCGCAGCGCGCCCGATATCCGCCTGGCTTTCATCCTGATCGCACTCTGGGGCGCTGTGTGCGGCATGGGCCTGTCACACGCCTGGCGCCACACTGTGCGCCGCCAGCGCCTGCTCAGCGGTGACCACGGCCTGCCCCGGCTGCGCCTGGCGCTGGGCATCCTGGTATTGACCGTGCTGCAGGTGACACTGGTGGCCCTGGCCTTCCGCTTCATGCCCGGAAACCGGCCCATGGATGACCTGGGCTGGCTCCCGCCGGCCTTGGCCTTCTGGGCCTTCATGTACCTGACCTGGACCGTGTTCTACGGCGCGGTGCTGGCGGCCCGGCGCAACCAGCATCTGGCGCTGGAGCAGTTGCGGCTGCAGCTGCAGGTAAAGGACGCCGAACTGCGGGCGCTGCGGGCCCAGGCAAACCCGCACTTCTTCTTTAACAGCCTCAACAGTATCCGGGCCCTGATGTTCCAGGACGTACCGGCTGCTGCTGGCGCATCCGGAAGTAGAAGTCGTGGGTGAGGCCGCCAGCGTGCAGGAGGCGCGCGCCCTGATCGAGAGGGAGCTGCCGGAGCTGGTGTTCCTCGACGTGCAGATGCCCGACGGCAGCGGCTTCGATGTGCTGAGCAGCCTGGAAGAAGCCCCGGCCGTGATCTTCACCACGGCCTTTGACAGCCATGCCATGCAAGCCTTCCAGGTCAACGCGCTGGACTACCTGCTCAAGCCGGTGGAGCCGGCGCGGCTGGCCGCGGCGCTGCAAAAGCCCCGCACCCGCGCCCCCCAGGGCGAAGGCCCGCTGGCGCGCGACAGCAAGATCTTCATCAAGGACGGCGAGCGTTGCTGGTTTGTCAAGCTGGAGAGCATCATGCTGTTCGAGTCCGAGGGCAACTATGCCCGCGTGCACTTCGACGGCCAGCGCCCGCTGCTGCTGCGCTCGCTGAACCAGTTGGAGCAGCGGCTGGACCTGGCGCTGTTCGTGCGCGCCAGCCGGCGCACCATCGTCAACCTGGACTTCGTTGCCAGCGTGCAACCCAGTGCCGCCGGCGGCCTGGTGCTGCAGTTGCCAGGCGGTCTGCTGGTGGAGATGTCGCGCCGGCGCGCGGCCGAGTTCAAGCTGCTGACGCGGCTGTAGGCCGCAGCGCGGGACAATGGCGGCCGTGACCCGCCGCAAACTGCCCCTGCCAACAGCCAGGACATCCCCGCCAGCCGTGCGGCCACGGCTGTTGGCGCTGCTGTTGACGACGGTGTTGCTGGGCCACTGGATCGCCCTGGGCTGGCTGCGGGAACAGGTACCGCAGCGCTCGGCCCTGGCGGCCATGGCCGACCCGATGTTTACGCGGCTACTGGAACAGGCAACGCCACCGACGCCGGCCGCCCCAGCGGCGGCCAAAGCGCCAGCGCCCGTGCCACCCACCACCATGGCACTGCTACCCGAGGCTGACGCCGTGGCCGTGGCACCAACTGAACCACCGCCCGAACTGCCGCCGGCGCCACAGCCTGCGCCGGAACCCGCAGCGCCCACCGTCACTGCCGCCGCTGCAGTGTCAGCGCCACTTGAGGTCGAGCCAACGCCAGAACCAGCCGACGACTGGCCGGCCGACACCCGGCTGACCTACAAGCTCACCGGCTATCACCGGGGCGAAATGGTGGGTAACGCCCGGGTCCAGTGGCAGCGCGAGCAATCCAGCTACCAGGTGCGGGTGGACATGCGCATTGCCCTGCTGGTGCAGGTGGTGATGACCAGCCAGGGCGAGGTCACACCCGACGGGTTGCAGCCGCGTACCTATGAAGAGCAGATGCCGGGCAGCCTGCGCCGGGTCGAGTTCGACGGCAGGCGGGTGCGCTTTGCCGACGGCAACCTGGAAGCGCAGCCAGCGGCGCTGCAGGACACTGCCAGCCAGTTTGTGGAACTCAGCCGGCGCTTCTCCAGCGGCCGCGAAAAACTGGAGGTGGGCCGCTCCGTCGACCTCTGGCTGGCCCGGCCACAGGGCATGGCGCTGTGGACCTACGACGTGGTGGAGGAAGAGCAGTTGCCCACGCCCGAACTGGGCCTGGTGCCGGCCTTTCACCTCAAGCCGCGTCCCATCGCCAACCCGCGTGGCGTGATCAGTGCCGAAATCTGGTTCGCCCCCAGCCTGCAATTCCTGCCAGTACGGGTGCGGATCTCACTGGGCGGAGGCAGCTTCGTTGACCTGCTGGTGGAGACCATCGAACAGGCGGTGGTGGTGCCACCCACGCCGCCGCCCAGCGCCCGAGGCAGTTACCCGGCAGGCCCGACCATCGGCCCGAACGCCCTCAATTGAGGAGCGCTCCATGCTTTATCCATGACCCTGCGGCCGCATTTCCCTCCAAATAGGGAGACGGGAGGCAGTTTCGGCACTGGCGCGGTGGGCCCTGTCAGAGTATTCTGTTGCGCTTCAGGGAGAACAGCATGAGCGAAGTCGCCACCCAAACCCGGGTCCGTCAGCTGGCGGACCTGCCCTCGCCCAAAGGCCTGCCGGTGCTGGGCAATGCCCTGCAGCTCAACCCCAGCAGCATGCACCTGCTGCTGGAGGGCTGGTGCCGCGAGTTCGGGCCCAGCTACACCATTGGCCTGGGGCCCAAACGGGTGTTCGTCAGCTGCGAACCGGACTTCCTGCAGACCGCGCTGCGCGAGCGGCCGCAGCGCTACCGGCGCTTTGCCCCGATCGAATCGGTGATCGCCGAGATGGGCGCCAACGGCGTGTTCTCCGTAGAGGGTGAAGCCTGGCATCCGCAGCGCAAGCTGATCATGCACGCTCTCGCGTCCACCAATTTTCGTTCCTTCTTCCCGGCGCTCGAAGCCATCACGCAGCGGCTGCTGCGGCGCTGGCAGGGCGCTGCCGAGCGCGGCGAAACCGTGGAGATGACGCAGGACCTGGTGCGCTACACCGTGGACGTAACCACCGCCCTGGCCTTTGGCGAAGACCCGAACACACTGGAGCAGTCCGGCAACGTGATCCAGGACCATCTGGCGCTGATCTTCCCGATGATCATGGCCCGCATCAATGCGCCTTTTCCGCTCTGGCGCTACCTCAAGCTGCCGCAGGACTACCGCTTCGAGCGTTCGCTGAAGGCGGTGAACCAGCATGTGGAGATGCTGATAGCGCGCACCCACAAGCACATGCACGACGCCCCCAGCGCGCAACCGCGCAACCTGCTCGAGGCCATGCTCAGCAGCAGCGCCCAGGCCGGCTCGGGCATCACCGACGCCATGATCTCCGCCAATGTGATGACGCTGCTGCTCGCCGGCGAGGACACCACCGCCCACACCCTGGCCTGGAGCCTGTACTTCCTGTGCATCCATCCGCAAGCCCAGGCCAAACTGCAGGCTGAGGCCCGTGCGGTGCTGGGCGACGCCAGCGTATGCCCGGCCTTTGACGACGTGAAGCGGCTGGACATGTTCGAAGCCGCCGCCCACGAGGCCACGCGCCTGAAGCCGATCGTGCCGTTGATATTTCTGGAGCCGCTGACCGATGTGGTGCTGGGCGACGTGGCGTTGCCGGCCGGCACGCCGCTGTTCTTCGTGCTGCGCCCTTCCATGCTGGACAACGCGCACTTCGGCCGCGCCGCCGACTTCCTGCCCGAGCGCTGGTCCACCGGCCATGAACAGGTGCGCCCGCACGACACCCGGGCCTACGCCCAGTTCGGCGCCGGCCCGCGCGTCTGCCCGGGCCGCCACCTCGCCGGCGTCGAACTGCGGCTGGTGCTGTCCATGCTGGCGCGCAACTTCACCATGGAACTCGCGACCGACCCGGCCTCGATCAAGGAGGTGCTGGCCTTCACCATGATGCCGAGCAGCATGCCCGTGCGGCTGCGCCCGATACCGTCCATCCAGTAGCGTTGCGTACGCTCGGACCCCGGCGCTGCAGGCCGACTTGACCTGCGTCAAGCAGCGCAAGCTTCGGCGGTGTGGCGCCTTGAC
>JANMKM010000474.1:0-7760 GCA_031372035.1 Rhodoferax sp.
GAGATGCTGGAGATCGAAAGCTTCGACGAAGACACGGTGAACGAACTGCGCACCCGGGCCAAGGATGCCCTGCTGACCATGGAGATTGCGCACGAGGAAAGCGTTGAAGAGGTTTCTCAGGACCTGCGGGATCTGGAGGGCCTGACGACGGAACTGATCGGCAAGCTGGCAGACGCCGGGGTTCATACCCGTGACGACCTGGCCGACCTCGCGGTGGATGAACTGATAGACATCACCAACCAGTCCGCGGAAGAAGCCAAGACCCTGATCATGAAGGCTCGTGAACATTGGTTCGCCAATGACGCCGCCGCTCAAGAGTAACGGTCATGAACTAAGAGATTCAGAGAAGGCAGGCAATTCCCACAAAGCTTTGCTGCGCCGAAACCAAAGGTTAGAGAACACATGTCCAGTACGTCCGTCGCCGAGTTTGCAGCCGAACTCAAGAAATCCACCGAGACCCTGCTCGAGCAGCTCAAGTCCGCGGGGGTAGCCAAGTCCGTTGCCGCCGATACCCTGACCGATGCCGACAAGCACCGTCTGCTGAGCTATCTGCAGGCGGCGCATGGCACGGCCAGCCCGGAGCGCAAGAAGATCACCTTGGTCAAGAAGTCGACCAGCGAGATCAAGCAGGCCGACTCCAGCGGCAAGGCGCGCACCATCCAGGTGGAAGTGCGCAAGAAGCGCACCTTTGTGCGGCGCGAGGACGGCAGTGATGCTGCGCCAGAGGTTCAGCCCGTGGCTGTACCCGTTGACGTGGTGCCGGCGATCGACAACGCGGAACTGGCCCGACGGGAAGAGGAAGCCCGGCGCCAGGCCGAGTTCATCCGGCGCCAGGAGGAAGAGCTGGCGCAGCGCCGGCGTGAGCGCGAGGAGCAGGAGGCCCGGGCGCGCGACCTGGCCGACCAGGAAGCTGCGGCCGCCGCTGCACACGCAGAAAAGGCAGAGGCTGCGACATCCACCGTCAAGGCAACCAAGGTGCCGGCGGATCAGCTGGCCGTGGCCCAGGCAGCGGAAAAGGCAGAGAAGGCAGAACTCGCAGCCAAGGCCCAGTTGGAGGCACGCGACAAAGCCGCAGCTGACGCCAAGGCACGGGCAGATGAAGACCAGGCGCGCGCCGTTGATCTCGGCGATCGCCGCCGCAAGGCCGAGGCCGAGGCTGCCGCCATCCGCAGCATGATGGCAGCGCCCGCCAAGAAGGTGCTGGTCGCGAAGAAACCGGAGGAAGTCAAACCGGTTGCCAAGGCGGCGCCGGGTGACGCGGCCAAGGCCGGCATGAAGGGCACACTGCACAAACCGGCACCGGGGACCACGCCGGCGCGACCGGCCCGCCCCGGCGCCACAACAGCCCCTTCGTCGCCTGGCAGCGGCAAGGAAGTCAAGTCGGCCAAGCTGTCTTCCAGCTGGGCTGGGGACCCGGCCAAGAAGAAGGCGATTCCGACCCGTGGCGACACCGGCCTGGGTGCTGGACGCGGCAGCTGGCGCGGCGGACCACGCGGCAAGCGGGGTGGTGACCGCGATCGCGACGACCAGGTGCAGGCGGCGCCCGTGGAGGCACGGGTGATCGAGGTCCATGTACCTGAGACCGTCACCGTGGCCGAACTGGCACACAAGATGGCGGTCAAGGCCTCTGAGGTGATCAAGCACCTGATGAAGCTGGGCCAGATGGTGACGATCAACCAATCGCTGGACCAGGACACGGCCATGATCGTGGTCGAAGAAATGGGCCACAAGGCCATCGTCGCTGCGCTAGACGATCCGGAAGCGTTTACCGTTGATGAAGTTTCGCAGCAGCATTCCGATGCTCTGCCACGGGCTCCGGTGGTAACTGTGATGGGCCACGTCGACCACGGCAAGACCTCGCTGCTGGACTACATCCGGCGCACCAAGGTGGCTTCGGGGGAGGCTGGTGGTATCACCCAGCACATTGGCGCTTACCATGTGGAAACGCCGCGCGGCATGGTGTCGTTCCTCGACACGCCCGGCCACGAGGCCTTCTCGGCCATGCGGGCCCGCGGCGCCAACGCCACCGACATCATCATCCTGGTGGTGGCTGCGGATGACGGCGTGATGCCGCAGACCCGCGAAGCCATCAAGCATGCCAAGGCGGCCAAGGTGCCGATCGTGGTGGCTATCAACAAGATCGACAAACCCGACGCCAACCCGGAGCGGGTGAAGAACGAACTGGTGGTGGAAGAGGTCGTGCCGGAAGAATTCGGCGGCAACTCGCCCTTCGTCTCGGTGTCAGCCAAGACCGGGCAGGGCGTGGACGCGCTGCTGGAGCAGGTGCTGCTGCAGGCCGAAGTCCTGGAACTCACGGCGCCGATCGACGCCATGGCCAAGGGCCTGGTGATCGAAGCCCGGCTCGACAAGGGCCGCGGTCCGGTGGCGACGGTGCTGGTGCAGTCCGGCACGCTCAAGACCGGCGACGTGGTGCTGGCCGGCTCCACCTATGGCCGGGTGCGCGCCATGCTGGACGAGAACAGCAAACCGGTGAAAACCGCCGGCCCGTCCATTCCCGTGGAGATCCAAGGTCTGACCGAAGTGCCGCAGGCTGGCGACGAGTTCATGGTGATGACGGATGAGCGCCGGGCGCGCGAAATCGCCACCTACCGCGCCGGCAAGTTCCGCAACACCAAGCTGGCCAAGCAGCAGGCGTCCAAGCTGGAGAACATGTTCAGCGACCTTTCGGCGGGCGAAGTGAAGCTGTTGCCAATCATTGTCAAGGCCGACGTCCAAGGCTCGCAGGAAGCACTGTCACAGTCGCTGCAGAAGCTCTCGACCGAGGAGGTCAAGGTGCAACTGGTGTACGCCGCCGTTGGCGCCATCAGCGAGTCCGATGTCAATCTGGCGATCGCCTCCAAGGCCCTGATCATCGGCTTCAACACCCGTGCCGATGCTGGCGCCCGCAAGCTGGCCGAAGGCAATGGCGTGGCGATCCGCTACTACGACATCATCTATGACGCCGTGGACGAGCTCAAGCTTGCCATGTCGGGCATGCTGACGCCGGACAAGAAGGAAGAAGTGCTGGGCACCGCCGAGATCCGCCAGGTGTTCAAGGTCAGCAAGATCGGCTCGATCGCTGGTTGCATGGTCACCTCCGGGCTGGTCAAGCGCACTGCCAAGCTGCGCCTGCTGCGCGACAACGTGGTGGTCTTCACCGGCGAGCTCGATTCGCTCAAGCGCTTCAAGGACGACGCCAAGGAAGTCAAGGAAGGCTTCGAGTGCGGCCTGAACGTGAAGAACTACAACGACATCCAGGTCGGTGACGTGCTGGAGTTCTTCGAAATCCGTGAGGTTGCGAGAACGCTTTGATGGCACGCAACAAGCCGGCAGCTCCAAACCGCAGCTTCAAGGTTGCAGACCAGATCCAGCGCGATCTGACGGAGTTGATCGCGCGCGAATTGAAGGACCCACGGGTGGGCATGGTGACAATCCAGGCGGTGGAAGTCACGCCCGACTATGCACATGCCAAGGTCTTCTTCAGCGTGCTGCAGGGTGACGCCAAGGAATGCGAAGCCGGACTGAACCAGGCTGCCGGCTTCCTGCGCGCCGGCCTGTTCAAGCGCCTGCACATCCATACGGTGCCGACGCTGCACTTCCAGTTCGACCGAACCACCGAGCGGGCGGCGGACATGAACGCCCTGATCGCGCAGGCTGTGGCCTCGCGCTCCAAGAACGAGGACTGAAAAGCTAGGCGGTCAGGCTCCAATGGATGTTGGCAAGCTGGCCGCCAGCCAAGGCAGCTTATGCAGCACCCACAGGATCCGGCAACTTCACGCGTACGCATCGTGCGCCGTGCCGTGCATGGCGTATTGCTGCTGGACAAGCCGCTGGGCCTGTCGAGCAACGCTGCGCTGCAGCGGGCGCGCTGGCTGCTGCGGGCGCAGAAGGCCGGCCACACCGGCACCCTGGACCCACTGGCCACCGGCGTACTGCCGCTGTGCTTCGGCGCCGCCACCAAATTCAGCCAGTTGCACCTGGACGCCCACAAGGCCTATGAAGCAGTGGCCCTGCTGGGTGTGAAAACGACGACCGGGGATGCCGAAGGCGAGGTGTTGGCGCGGCGCAGCGTCAGTGTTTCGGACGCCGATCTGCAGGCCGTGGCGCTGCGCTTCACCGGAGACATCGCCCAGGTGCCGCCCATGTACAGCGCGCTCAAGAAGGATGGCCGCGCCCTGTACGAGTACGCGCGCTCTGGCGTGGATGTGCCGCGGGAGCCGCGCCGGGTCCGCATTCTGGAGCTGAAGCTGCAGTTTGAGACCGCAGATACCGCACGGACAGCTATCAAGATCTTAGTGACCTGCAGCAAGGGCACCTACATCCGGACCCTGGCCGAGGACATCGGCGAGGCCCTGGGCTGCGGTGCCCACCTCACAGCCCTGCGCCGCACTGCCACCGGCGGCATGGGACTGGATCGGTGCGTGACACTGGAGCAGCTGGAAGCCTTGCCGGAGCCACGGCGCGTGGCGGCTCTGCTGCCACCGGAGTGCCTTCTCGATGACCATGTGCCGGTGCAACTGGACGCAGCCGACGCCGGCCGCTTTCTCAGTGGTGTGCGGCGCCGCGGCGATTGGCCCGACACCGATGCCGTGGCCGTCTACGGACCGCCCGGCAACGCTCTGCTGGGCACTGCCCACATCAAGGGCGGAGAACTGATACCGACCCGTCTGCTCAGCCCGGTGGAGGTCGAACAGATCGCCATCCAGAACACCGCGACACCCGGCTGCATGGCCGGCGCCCTTGCCACCGAATGCGCCGCAACTGCGGCAACCTGTATCTAAAACCAACGAGTGAACCCCATGAGCCACCAGCAAATTCGCAACATCGCCATCATCGCCCACGTGGACCATGGCAAGACCACGCTGGTTGACATGTTGCTGCGCCAGAGCGGCACCTTCCGGGCCAACGAAAAGGTCACCGAGCGGGTGATGGACAGCAACGACCTGGAAAAGGAGCGTGGCATCACGATCCTGGCCAAGAACTGCGCCGTGAGCTGGCAGGGCACGCACATCAACATCGTCGACACGCCCGGCCACGCTGACTTCGGCGGCGAGGTCGAGCGCGCCCTGTCCATGGTGGACGGCGTGATGCTGCTGATCGACGCCGTGGAAGGCCCGATGCCGCAAACCCGCTTCGTCACCAAGAAGGCGCTGGCCCTGGGTCTGAAGCCGATCGTGGTGGTGAACAAGGTCGATCGTCCGGGCGCCCGTCCGGACTACGTGATCAATGCCGCATTCGACCTGTTTGACAAGCTCGGCGCCACCGAGGAGCAGCTCGATTTTCCGGTGGTCTATGCCTCGGGACTGAACGGTTGGGCGTCCATGACCGAAGGCGCACCGGGTGAGCAGTGGGGCGCAGACCTGGCACCACTGTTTGACACCGTGCTGACCCATGTGCCGGCCAACAAGGGCGACCCGGCTGCGCCGCTGCAGTTGCAGATCAGCTCGCTCGACTACTCCACCTACGTTGGCCGCATCGGGGTTGGCCGTATCAGCCAGGGCACGATCCGCACCAACCAGGAGGTGCTGGTGATGGAGGGTGCCGACGGCAAGTCGGCCAAGGCCAAGGTGCAGCAGATCCTCACGTTCGAGGGGCTGGAGCGGGTTCCCACAAACGAGGCTGGCCCCGGCGACATCGTGCTGGTCAGTGGCATCGAACAGGTTGGCATTGGCGTCACACTGACGGACCCCGTGAACCCGTTGCCGTTGCCGATGCTCAAGATCGACGAACCGACGCTGACCATGAATTTCTGCGTCAACAATTCGCCACTGGCCGGGCGTGAGGGCAAGTACGTCACCAGCCGCCAGCTCTGGGACCGGCTGGAACGCGAGCTGCAGGCCAATGTGGCGCTGCGGGTCAAGGAAACCGATGAGGACGGCATCTACGAAGTCTCGGGCCGGGGCGAACTGCACCTGACGATCCTGCTGGAGAACATGCGCCGTGAAGGCTACGAATTGGCCGTGAGCAAGCCGCGGGTGGTGTTTCGCATGGTTGATGGCGAGAAGCACGAGCCGATCGAGATGCTGACCGTGGACATCGAGGAAGGCCACCAGGGCGGCGTGATGCAGGCGCTGGGCCTGCGCAAGGGCGACCTGATCAACATGGAGCCGGACGGCCGCGGCCGGGTCCGCCTGGAATACCGCATTCCGGCGCGCGGCCTGATCGGCTTCCAGAACGAATTCCTGAACCTGACCCGTGGCACCGGCCTGGCCAGCAACATCTTTGATGGCTATGAGGCCTTCCGCGGCGACTTCGAAAGCCGCAAGAACGGGGTGCTGATCAGCATGGACGACGGCGAGATCGTCACCTATGCCCTGGGCAAGCTCGACGACCGGGGCCGCATGTTCGTCAAGGCTGGCGACCCGGTATACGAAGGCATGATCGTTGGCATCCACAGCCGTGACAACGACCTGGTGGTCAATGCCGTGCGCATGAAGCAGCTGACCAACTTCCGCGTCAGCGGCAAGGAAGACGCGATCAAGATCACACCACCGATCCAGCTGACCCTGGAATACGCGGTGGAGTTCATCGAGGAAGATGAACTGGTCGAGATCACACCCAAGTCAATCCGTCTGCGCAAGCGGCATCTGAAGGAGCACGAGCGCAAGCGTGCCGGCCGCGAGAGCCTTTGATTGAAGCTGAGCCACCAACGCGCGGTCCTGCTGATGATCGCGGTGACCCTGATGTGGTCGATCGCGGGCGTTGTCACGCGCCAGCTGGAAGCGGCCCGCAGCTTTGAAGTGACCTTCTGGCGCAGCTTCTTCACGCTGCTGAGCCTGCTGGTGATTCTGCCGCTGTGGCAGGGGCGCGCCGTCTTTGACCGGATCCGCCATGGCTCCAGGGCGCTGTGGATCAGTGCTGTCTGCTGGAGCGTGATGTTCACCGCCTTCATGGTGGCGCTGACGCTAGGCAGCGTTGCCAATGTGCTGGTCACGATGTCGATCGGGCCACTGCTTACGGCACTTTTGGCGCGCTGGTTCCTGGGTTACCGCATTGCCCCGCGTACCTGGATTGCGATTGCCTGCGCTGGCTGCGGCATTGCCTGGATGTACAGCGACCAGGTCACCGGCGGTCAGTGGCTGGGTTCGCTGGTGGCTCTGTGCGTGCCGCTGGCCGGCGCCACCAACTGGACGGTGAGCCAGCATGCCCATGCCCGCGGCGACAACATCGATTTCGTGCCAGCGGTGTTGCTGGGGGCCTTGACTTCTTCACTGGTGACGCTGCCGCTGGCCTGGCCAATGCAGGCTACCAGCCACGATCTGCAATGGCTGGGTCTGCTCGGCCTGGTGCAGTTGGCGATCCCCTGCGTGCTCTCGGTGCAATGCGCCCGCGTGCTCAAGGCACCCGAGTTGTCGCTGCTGGCGCTGCTGGAAGTGGTTTTCGGCATCCTGCTGGCATGGCTGGGCGCCGGAGAACAGCCGCGGCCCTCCGTGCTGCTGGGCGGCGCCCTGGTGATGGGCGCACTGGCCGTGAATGAACTCGTGGGTTGGCGCCAGACCCGCAGCTGAGGTCAGCGGGTTCGGCTCTTGAGAGCACGCTCAACCTCGCGCTTGCCTTCACGCTCCTTGATGGTGTCGCGCTTGTCATGCTCGGCCTTGCCCTTGGCCAGGGCGATGTCGCACTTGACCTTGCCCGCCTTCCAGTGCAGGTTCAGCGGCACCAGGGTGTAACCCTTTTGTTCGACCTTGCCAATCAGGCGCTTGATCTCCTCCTTGTGCAGCAACAGTTTCTTGGTGCGCACCTGGTCCGGGCTGACATGG
>JANMKM010000484.1:0-2729 GCA_031372035.1 Rhodoferax sp.
CCCCTCACTCCTGGCCCCGCCGCGCACAGGCCGCGGCCTTGGCGCCCGCCCGGGGTGCAGCGGGTTGGGGCGGCGCGCGGGCCCGCCCGCGGCTGGCCTCGAAGCGGTTGGCGCCTGCCACCGGCGTCGGCCGCTCTCCCAGCTTCATGGTGAGCGAAATGCGCTTGCGCGCGGCGTCCACCTCCAGCACCTGCACCCGCACGATGTCGCCGGTCTTGACCACCTCGCGCGCGTCCACGACAAACTTGTGGCTGAGCTGGCTCACATGCACCAGGCCGTCCTGGTGCACACCCAGGTCCACAAAGGCGCCGAAGGCCGCCACGTTGCTGACCATGCCCTCCAGCTGCATGCCGGGCACCAGGTCGGCAATGTCGTGCACTGCGTCGTTGAGCTTCGCCACCTTGAAGTCGGGCCGCGGGTCGCGCCCAGGCTTTTCCAGCTCGGCCAGGATGTCGCGCACTGTCACCACACCCCAGCTGGCGTCGGCAAACAGCTCCGGCCGCAAGGCCTGCAGCATCGGCGTGCGGCCCATCAGGGCGGCCACCGGCTGGCCGGTGTGCGCCATGATCTTCTCCACCACCGGGTAAGTCTCCGGGTGCACACCGGTCATGTCCAGCGGGTTGTCACCACCGCGGATGCGCAGGAAGCCGGCCGCCTGCTCGAATGTCTTGGGGCCTACACCGGTGACCTGCAACAACTGGCGCCGATTGGCAAAGGCGCCATGGGCTTCACGCCAGCGCACCAGGGCACCGGCCACACTCGGCGTCAGGCCCGACACGCGCGACAGCAGTGGCACGCTGGCGGTGTTCAGGTCCACGCCCACGGCATTGACGCAGTCTTCCACCACGGTCTGCAAGGTGCGCGCCAGCTCACTCTGGTTCACGTCATGCTGGTACTGGCCCACGCCAATGGCCTTGGGGTCGATCTTCACCAGTTCGGCCAGCGGGTCCTGCACCCGCCGGGCAATGCTTGCCGCGCCGCGCAGGCTTACGTCCACATCCGGCATTTCCTGCGAGGCGTATTCGCTGGCGCTGTAGACCGAGGCGCCCGCTTCGCTGACTACCAGCTTCTGGATCGCAGCCGTGCCCGGCGCGGCGCGCTGCAGCAGCGCGATCAGCTCGCCCGCCAGCTTGTCGGTCTCGCGGCTGGCGGTGCCGTTGCCGGTGGCGATCAGGGTCACGCCATGCTTGCGGCTCAGGGCCGCCAGGGTGTGCAGGGCACCGTCCCAATCGCGCCGCGGCTCGTGCGGAAACACCGTGGCTGTGTCCACCAGCTTGCCGGTGGCGTCTACCACCGCCACCTTCACGCCGGTGCGGATGCCCGGGTCCAGCCCCAGCACCACCCGCGGCCCGGCCGGTGCCGCCAGCAGCAGATCCCGCAGGTTGTCGGCAAAGACCTTGATCGCCACGCGCTCGGCGTCCTCGCGCAGCCGCGTGAACAGCTCGCGCTCGATAGCCAGGCTAAGCTTGACCCGCCAGGCCCAGCCCAGGCACTTGCGCAGCAGGTCGTCTGCGGCGCGGCCCTGGTGCCGCCAACCGACCTGGGCCGCGATCCGGGCTTCCGCCAGCGACAGCGTGGCGCTGCTGCGGCCCGCGGCGGGCGCTGGTGTCGCGCCCGGCATGGGATCCGGCGCCAGCAGCTTCACGTCCAGCAGCTCCAGGCTGCGGCCGCGGAACACGGCCAGCGCCCGGTGCGAGGGCACCCGGGCAATCGGCTCGGCGTAGTCAAAGTAGTCCTGGAAGCGCGCCACATCGGGCGCGGTGGCGTCCTTGCCCGGCACCAGGGTGCTGACCAGCTGGCCCTCGCCCCAGAGCCAGGCGCGCAGGCCCTGCACCACAGCCGGGTCATCGGCCCAGCGCTCGCTCAGGATGTCGCGCACACCGTCCAGCACTGCGGCCACAGTGCTGAAGTCGTCGCCCATCTCGGTCTTGTCCGTCAGCACGAAGGCCTGGGCCTCCAGCAGCGGCTGCAGTGTCGGGTCGGCCAGCAGCAGGTCGGCCAGCGGCTCGATGCCGGCCTCGCGCGCGATCTGGCCCTTCGTGCGCCGGCGGGTCTTGAACGGCGCATACAGGTCTTCCAGTTCCTGCTTGGTCTGGCAGCCGGCGAAGGCCTGCGCCAGGGCCGGCGTCAGCTTGCCCTGCTCCTGCACACTCTTGAGGATGGCGACGCGGCGCGCGTCGAACTCGCGCAGATAGGCCAGCCGGGTTTCCAGCTCGCGCAACGCAATGTCGTCCAGCCCGGCCGTGGCCTCCTTGCGGTAGCGGGCGATAAAGGGCACGCTGGCGCCACCGTCGAGCAGCTGCACCGCAGCTGCCACCTGTTGTTCCCGAACCCGTAGTTCCTGCGCAATGAGCGCGATGATGTGTTGCATGGCGTTTGGCAATGCCAGCCCACAGGGCCGGCCATGTACTTGTAAGAATGCAGCTCCCGCGGCCGACCAAGCGCTGGTACCGCAACTCGGAAGTAGCGGACCAAGAGGCCCGCACCGGAGGCCGCGAGTTTGCCACAGCCCGCCAGGCCGTTTTCACCAGGATCGACCGTCATGCGAAATGCTCTTCTTCTGCTAGCCGCCCACGCTTTGTCCATGGGCTCTGCAGCCGTTTTCGCCTCTGGAAACCAGTGTGTGGCAGCAACCGGGGCGCAGCGCACACCGGTGCTGGAGCTGTACACCTCCGAGGGCTGCAGCTCGTGTCCGCCGGCGGACCGCTGGCTGTCCACGCTCAAAGGTC
>JANMKM010000508.1:0-18392 GCA_031372035.1 Rhodoferax sp.
CGTGGGTTCTTCAAGATCGTGGACCGGAAGAAGGACATGATCCTGGTCAGCGGCTTCAACGTGTTCCCGACCGAACTGGAAGAGGTACTGGCTTCGATGCCGGGCGTGATGGAGTGCGCCTGCGTCGGCGTGCCTGACGCCAAGACCGGTGAGGCGGTGAAACTGGTGATCGTGAAGAGGGACCCGGCCCTGACCGAAGCCCAGGTCCGCGCCTTCTGCAAGGAAAACCTCACTGGCTACAAGCAGCCCAAGGTGGTGGAGTTCCGCACCGAGCTGCCCAAGACGCCTGTGGGCAAGATCCTCAGGCGCGAATTACGGGAGAAGTAGGCTCCGGCGCTGAAGCATACTGGCGGGCAGCATGCTTCACACCACCGCGATCCTCAGTGCCCTGGCCGAAGAGCAGCATGGCCTGCTGGCGGCGCTGCGCCAGCCACGCCGCATGGAGCGCGCCGGGCGTGAGTTCTGGCTGGGCGAGCTGCAGGGCCGCAACGTGGTGCTGGCGCTGTCGAAGATCGGCAAGGTGGCGGCCGCCACCACCGCCACCACGCTGATCGAGCGCTTTGCGGTTCGCCGCATCGTGTTCACCGGGGTTGCGGGCGGGCTGGCCCGCGGCGTGCAGGTGGGCGACGTGGTTCTGGGCACCGAATACCTGCAGCACGACATGGATGCCTCGCCCCTGTTTCCGCGGCATGAGATTCCGCTCTATGGACGCAAGCGCTTCCAAGCCGATGCAAGCTTGCTTGCTACACTTTCAGGAGCTGCGCGTGCTTTTCTGGAGCGGTCTGCGGCTATTTCTCCCTCTCAAACATCGATGCCGCGGCAACTCCACCAGGGCCTGATCGCCAGCGGCGACCGGTTCATGGGTGAACATGCGCCCACCCAGGCACTGCGCAGCGAACTGCCCGACGCCCTGTGCGTCGAGATGGAAGGCGCGGCCGTGGCCCAGGTCTGCTTCGACTACGGTGTGCCCTTTTGCGCCGTGCGCACCATCTCGGACCGCGCCGACGACGACGCCCACGTGGACTTCAGCCAGTTCATCCGCAGCGTTGCCGGACCCTATGCGGTTGGTATCGTGACCGAGTTCATGCGCCGGCTGGATGGTTGAAGACTGATTTATCCTTGCAAATTGATCACGACATGATCAAAATGCAAGGATGAACAAACCCAGTCCAGCCTCCGCTCTGGCCACGGATCTGCCCCGGGCCCTGCTCCGATCCGCGCAAGAGCAACTGTCCTTTGCACCAGCTGTCGTGCTGTTGGGCCCCAGGCAGGTCGGCAAGACCACCTTGGCCAGGGCGATTGCGGCAGCCCACCCCGGAGCAGTCAGCCTTGACCTGCAATTGGCCGACGACCGTGCAAAGCTTGCCGCCGGCAGCGGCTATTGGCAGGCCAACCGCAACCGGCTGGTGGTCGTGGACGAGGTGCAATACGTGCCGGAGGTATTCGCGCAGCTGCGGCCCGAGATTGACGCGCTGCGCAAGCCCGGACGGTTTCTGCTGCTGGGGTCGGCTTCGGGCAAGCTGCTGCAGCAAAGCTCGGAGTCGCTGGCGGGAAGAGTGAGCTATCTGGAATTGACCCCACTGCAGGTACGCGAAGTGATGGGTCAGGAACCGGCGAAAGGCACGAGAAACGCTCCGTCTGCCGTGGTCGGGCCGGACCTGCACATGCTGCAGAGGCTCTGGTTGCGTGGCGGATTTCCGGTCAGCTACACCGCCGCCACCGATGCCCTCTCCTTCGGTTGGCGCACTGACTTCATTTCGACCTTCCTGAACCGTGATGTGCGGGAACTGGGTATCAAGGTACCGGCCCAGACCTTGCACCGCTTCTGGCGGATGACGGCGCATTTGCATGGATCCCTGTTCAATGCCTCCAGCATTGCAGCTTCGCTGGGCGGCATATCGCACACCACCGTGGCACGCTACCTCGATGCGCTGACCGACACCATGATGCTGCGCCGTCTGGAGCCGCACTTCGTCAACATCGGCAAGCGTCTGGTGAAGTCGCCCAGGGTGTATGTGCGCGACAGTGGCCTGTTGCATGCCCTGCTCAACATCCCGGATGCGGACACCCTGATCGGACATCCACAGGCGGGCCCATCCTGGGAGGGCTTGATGGTGGAGCAGATTTGCGCCCTGGTGCCCAAGAGCGCCGACGTCAGCTTCTACCGGACCGCCGCCGGCGCCGAATTGGACGTGGTGGTGGAATTGGGCAGCAAGAAGTACGGTTTCGAGATCAGGCTCTCCAGCGCGCCCACCGTGACCAAGGGTTTCTGGCAGGCCTGCAAAGATATCGGCGTGCACCATGCCTATGTGCTGGCACCGGTGCAGCAGGGCTGGCCCATGAAACCCGCGGACAGCCACACCGTGGATGTGATTTCGCCGATGCATCTGGCGTGGGCGCTGGAGCGGTAGCCACGGACATGCCGCCCGCATCCCGACCTCTCCCGCAAGCGGACGAGGAGCCAGTGACGCTACTTCAGCCAGCCCCGCTTGCGGAAGTACCACATCGGCACCAACCCGCTGGCCACCATGATGGCCAGGGCATAGGGGTAGCCGTAGGTCCATTCCAGCTCGGGGAAGTAGCCCTTGAAGTTCATGCCGTAGATACTGGCGATCAGCGTCGGCGGTAGCAAGGCGACGCTGGCGACGGAGAAGATCTTGATGATCTTGTTCTGGTTGATGTTGATGAAACCGACCGTGGCGTCCATCAGGAAGTTGATCTTGTCGAACAGGAAGGCGGTGTGCGAGTCGAGCGAATCGATGTCGCGCAGGATCTGCCGTGCCTCCTCAAACTGTTCGGCATTGAGCATCTTGGAGCGCATCATGAAACTGACCGCGCGGCGGGTATCCATCACGTTGCGCCGGATGCGGCCGTTCATGTCCTCGTGCCGGGCAATGGCGCCCAGCACTTCGCCGGCCAGGGCGTCGGTCACGTCGCCCGAAAGCACCTTGCCACTGACCTTTTCCAGTTCGTCGTAGATACCCTCCAGCGTGTCGGCTGAATACTCTGCATCGGCGTCGAAAAGCTTGAGCAGCACCTCCTTGGCATCCTCGATCAGGCCTGGCGCCCGGCGGGCGCGCATGCGCAGCAGGCGGAACACCGGCACGTCCTCGTCATGGATCGAGAACAGCACGCCCTTGCTCTTGAGCTCCGGATTCACCAGGTTCAGGATGAAGGCCACGCGCACGGTGCGCGGCTCGGCGTCATCCGCAATCAGGAAGTCACTGCGGATATGCAGTTCACCGTTGTCCTCCTTGTAGAAGCGCGCCGACTCCTCGATGTCCTCATCCATCGCGTCCTCGGGAATCGACAGCCCGTAGTACTGCTTGACCCAGCGCTTCTCCTCCAGCGTGGGTGCCTCCAGGTCAACCCAGATCGGCTGGAACTGCGACAGCTCGGCCAACGAATCGATCTCTTCCTGGAACAGACGGCCATTGGCCAGGGTGAATATGTTGAGCATGAAGGATCAGGGATGGTTCAGACTGTCATGGAGTGTCGAAGAATGCCAGCAGTTCGTTGCGTTTGGCATGGGCGTCGCTCTCGCCCAGGGCCATCAGGGCCTGCACGAAACCGGGTTCGAACAGCAGGTAGCTGGCCAAAGCGCCGCCACTGCCGCGCAACATGCCCAAGCCGCCCAGGGCATGGCGCGTGGCCACCGGCAGCTCATCCGTATGGTTGTAGGCCATGGCGTCCAGCGACTGGCTGGGTGCAATCGCCAGCACGTCCACCGCCCGGTACTGCAGTGTGGTGCCGGCATCGCGCGCCAGCCGCTGCATGGTCTGGGTCACGCGCAGGGTCTGCTCCACATCTGCTTGCAAGGTGTCATGGAACACGCTGGCCATGGCGTGGCCGGCAATCGAGCCCAGCGTTGGGCCGCGGGCCGAGACATCACCGGCGCTGCCGGCCATGCCGGCGCGGTCAGGCTGGCTGGCGCCGATAACCAGGATCTTGCGGGCCCGCAGGTGCATCGCCGGTGACAGCGGCGAGACCTGGCGCATTGAGCCGTCACCAAAAAATTCGCGGCGACCATCGACCCACAGCGGCGTCGCCGGAAACAGGAACGGTATGGCGCTCGAGGCCATCAAGTGCTCGATCGTGATCGGCTGGAACTCGGCCCGCCGCCCCGGTCGGGCCCAGCTCGCATGTGGCTCGTCGTCGTGGGTATGGCAGAAGGTCCAGTGGATGCCGCTGCTATAGCTGGACGCGGTCATGGCCAGGGCCTCGATGGCATAGGTGCGCAGCGACTCCTCCAGACTGGTGAGCGAGATGGCGCGGTGCAGCGTATTGACCAGCGGCATGTTGTCCAGAATGGCGCCATTGGCCTGGGCGCTGCGGGACAGGCTCAGCGCCGCGATGAAGCGGCTCCAGCGCACCCATGGACCGACCTGCAGCCGGTAGACATCATGAGAGCGCAGGGCAGACCAGAATTCGGCCAGGCGCTCGAAGGCGTCGAGCCCCAGCGTGGCGTGGGAGGCGAGGCAGGCGGCATTGATGGCACCGGCCGAAGTACCAACCAGCACCTTGAACGGAAAGCTGTCCGACACATAGCCGCTGGTCTGGAGCATGGCACCCAGCGCCCGCAACACGCCCACCTGGTAGGCAGTTCTGGCGCCCCCTCCCATCAAGACCAGTGCGGTGCTGGGACGGGTGTGTCGGTGCAGCCCCGAAGTGATGATGGTGTCCAGGCTCATGTCTGAGAACCTATCCGTGAATGAGAGGAGCGGGGCCTGCGCACGCCGTCTACCATCTCGCATTGTGCCACTGGTTGGCGGCCGGCAGCGCATTAATATGGTGCCAGGTTCTGGAACGCGGCAACCCCCTTCACAACATGCTCTTGCCTTGCACTTTGTTCACAAATTGGGGATTGCTTTTCGTCCCCGTGGCGTGCATAGTGAATTCAGGCAGCCGTGCATCCATGCCTATTGCGTCGCACCATCACCCAACGCGACTTTTTCCATCCCCGGAACCAGGAGGTTTTTCATGAACTTGACGATCAGCGGTCATCATCTCGAAGTCACACCAGCCCTGCGCAGTTATGTCACGAGCAAGCTTGACCGGGTTATTCGTCATTTTGACCAGGTTGTAGACGTCAAGGTGCTACTGACGATCGAAAAGCTCAAGGAGAAGGAACGACGGCAGCGCGCCGAATGCAACATCCACGTCAAGGGCAGCGACATGTTTGCCGAGAGTTCGCATGAAGACCTGTATGCGGCCGTGGATGAGCTGGTCGACAAGCTCGACCGCCAGGTGGTGCGGCACAAGCACCGGGTCCAGGACCACCATCACGATGCGCCCAAGCGCCTGATGTAAGTCCTGTCTTGGACACAAGCCGCCCACCCGGGCGGCTTTTTTTTCTGTGCATAATCTGCAACCCGACCATGAACCGACTTGCTGCCATACTGCCCGCCTCGCAAGTGCTAGTGCAAGTGGATGCCACCAGCAAGAAGCGTGCTTTCGAGGAGGCCGGTCTGCTGTTCGAACAGTTGCACGGCCTGAGCCGGGCCCTGGTGACCGACAGCCTGTTTTCCCGGGAACGCCTGGGCTCTACCGGGCTGGGGCATGGTGTGGCGATACCGCATGGCCGGATCAAGGGCCTGAAGGCACCTATGGCGGCCGTATTCCAGCTGCTGGCGCCGATTGGCTTCGACGCCCCGGACGAGCAGCCGGTGGGCTTGCTGATCTTTCTGCTGGTGCCCGAGGCGGCGACCCAGAAACACCTGGAAATCCTGTCGGAAATTGCCGAACTGCTCAGCGACGCGCCCTTGCGCGGCAAGCTGAGCCAGTGCACCAATGCTGCCGACATGCACGGCATGATTGCCAATTGGCAGTCGGCGCAAGTGGCCTGAGGGGCGGACGGCTTCAGCGCGCATGAAGCCCACCGTTGTCAGCGCCGACGTCCTGTTCGAGGAATTCCGCGGCCCGCTCAAGTGGGAATGGGTGGCGGGTCTGGGCGCCTCGGAGCGACGCTTTGACGAGGTGGCGGTGCGGGCCGCACGCTCGGGCGCCGACCTGGTGGGCTACCTCAACTACATCCATCCTTACCGGGTGCAGATTCTCGGTGTGCGCGAAGTCGCCTACCTGACCAACGCCACACCCGAAGACTGCGCCCGCCGGATTTCGCGCATCGTCACGCTGGAGCCGCCGGTGCTGATCCTGGCCGACGGCCAGAGCGCGCCCGACGCCCTGCTGTCGATGTGCGAGCGGGCCCAGATTCCGATGTTTGCCGCCGCCGGCTCCTCCGCCTTTGTCATCGACGTGCTGCGGGCCTATCTGTCCAAGCACTTTGCCGAACGGGCCTCGATGCACGGCGTTTTCATGGACATTCTGGGCCTGGGCGTGCTCATCACCGGCGAGTCCGGCCTGGGCAAGAGCGAGCTTGGGCTGGAGCTGATCTCACGCGGCAATGGGCTGGTGGCGGACGACGCCGTGGATCTGTACCGCATCAACCAGACCACGATCGAAGGCCGCTGCCCGGCGCTGCTGGAAAACCTGCTGGAGGTGCGCGGCATCGGCCTGCTCGATATCCGCGCCATCTTTGGCGAGACCGCGGTGCGGCGCAAGATGCGGCTGAAATTGATCGTGCATCTGGTACGCCGCGAGACCTTGGCGCGCGAGTACGAGCGCATCCCCTACGAGCCCCTGACCCAGGACGTGCTGGGCATCCCGGTGCGCAAAGTCGTGATCCAGGTGGTGGCCGGCCGCAACATCGCCGTGCTGGTGGAAGCCGCAGTGCGCAACACGATCCTGCAGTTGCGCGGGATCGACACGTACCAGGACTTTGTCGAGCGGCACCGCAAGATGATGGATCAACAGGGCTGATACGCCTTCTTGAACTCCTAGCCGTGCCCCCGCGCCGGTGGCCGGTTCGGACACTTGTCCTTGGTGCAATGCGCGTACAGGCTCAGGGCATGGTCGGCGATGGCGAAGCCCTTGGCGCCG
This sequence comes from Rhodoferax sp., assembly GCA_031372035.1. Taxonomy (GTDB): domain Bacteria; phylum Pseudomonadota; class Gammaproteobacteria; order Burkholderiales; family Burkholderiaceae_C; genus CAISIP01. The sequence continues at coordinate 6,940 of JANMKM010000508.1, forward strand.
GCGACCAGGTTCTGCCGTTCCTCGATCTGGGCATCGTAGAACTCCTCGACCCGGCCGCAGTCCAGACACACCAGATGGTCATGGTGCTGGCCTTCGTTGAGTTCATACACCGCCTTGCCGCTCTCGAAATGGCTGCGCGACAGGATGCTGGCCTGCTCAAACTGGGTCAGCACCCGGTAGACCGTGGCCAAGCCAACGTCGGAACGCTCTTCCAGCAACACCCGGAATACGTCTTCGGCCGTCATGTGACGCTGCGCGCCTTTCTGGAAAATCTCTAGAATCTTCAGGCGCGGCAACGTGGCCTTGAGGCCGGTGCTTTTGAGTTCGCTGATACTGCTCATGGTCGGTGGGACGGTGCGTTGGCTCACCCTGCGAGCCGGGGCCGGACCGCTACAATCGACCGATCATAGCGCCAGACAACTCCATGCAGACACCCTCGTTCTTTCTCCGCGCAAGGCCGACCGGCTGGCACCTGCTGCTGGCCGGCGTCACACTGCTGGGCGGATGCTCGAGCTTCAATGCCACCTCCACCCGCATGGCCGGCGTGATCACCCCCTACAAGGTGGACGTGGTGCAGGGCAACTTTGTGGCGCGCGAACAGATCGCCGCACTCAAGCCCGGCATGAACCGGATCCAGGTGCGCGAGATCATGGGTACGCCACTGCTGGCCAGCGTGTTCCACCTCGACCGCTGGGACTACGTTTTCACCATGCGCCGTCAAGGCACGGAGCCGCAGGCGCGCCGGGTGGCGGTCTTCTTCAAGGGCAATGTGATGGAACGGGTGCAGGCGGACGAGTTGCCCACTGAAACTGAGTTCCTGGCCAGCCTGGATTCGGGCCGCAAGCGCGGTGAGGCGCCCAACCTGCAAGCCAGCGAAGAGGCACTGAGCAAGTATCCGCCGCCACCTCCGGCAACCACCAGCAACAAGAACCTGCCGCCGCTGCCCAGCAGCTATCCGCCCCTGGAAGCAGCCGGCAGCGTCGGCCGGTAACCGGCGCCCCGTTCCCGCCAGCATGACCGGCAGTACCCAGCACGCGATCGCCGTGGCCGGCGCGTCCGGCCGCATGGGGCAGATACTGATCGAAGCCATCCGCGCCAGCACCGATTGCCGTCTCAGCGGCGCACTCGATGTGCCACACAGCCCCGCCATCGGCAAGGATGCCTGCGCCTGGCTGGGCCAGAGTTCTGGCGTACAGGTCAGCGCCGATGTGGCCAGCGGCCTGGCAGGCGCCCGGGTGCTGATTGACTTCACCCGACCCGAAGGCACCCTGGTGCACCTGCGCGCCTGCGTGGCGGCCGGCGTGGGCATGGTGATTGGCACCACCGGCTTCGACCCAGCGCAAAAACTGGAGATTGCCGCTGCCGCGCAGCGGATCCCGATCGTGATGGCGCCCAACATGAGTGTGGGCGTAAATGTCACACTCAAGCTGCTGGAGATGGCAGCCAAGGCGTTGGCCACCGGATACGACATCGAAGTCATCGAAGCGCACCACCGGCACAAGGTGGATGCGCCCTCTGGTACGGCGCTGAAGATGGGCGAAGTGATCGCCGGCGCGCTCGGGCGCGACCTGAAAGACTGCGCCGTCTACGCCCGCGAGGGCGTCACTGGCGAGCGCGACCCTGCGACCATTGGCTTTGCCAGCATCCGTGGCGGCGACATCGTGGGTGACCACACGGTGCTGTTTGCCGGCACCGGCGAGCGCATCGAGATCAGTCACAAGTCCGCCAGCCGCGTCACCTACGCCCAGGGCAGCCTGCGCGCGGTGCGCTTCCTGGCGGACAAGCGCGACGGCCTGTACGACATGTTTGATGTCCTCGGCTTGAACTGAATCCATCATGAACATTGCTGAACTGTTTGCCCAGGGTGACGGCGTCAGCAAGCTGGTGGTGGCGTTGCTGCTGGCGATGTCAATCAGCAGCTGGGTTGTGATCCTGTGGAAGGCTTGGCTGCTGCACCGGGTCAGCGGTGACATGGCACGCGCGATCGCAGCGTTCTGGCAATCCGGCTCCCTGGCCGAGGCCCAGCCCCGGGTCGCGGGTTTCGACCGCGAGCGCATCGTGCTGCCGCTGATTGCGGCCGTGGGCGAGCGCAGCGCCGCTGCCATCGGCAGCACCCTCGCCGCGGCCGGCAGCGAGTCGGCCCAGCTGACACGGGTACTGCGCGACGCCCTGCATGGCGTACTGCACAAGCTGCAGTTTGGCCAGGTGTTGCTGGCCACGGTCGGCTCCACGGCGCCGTTTGTCGGCCTGCTGGGCACCGTCTGGGGTATCTACCACGCCCTGGTCAGCATCTCCAGCGCCGGTCAGATCAGCATCGACCGCATTTCCGGCCCGGTAGGCGAGGCCCTGATCATGACCGCCGCCGGCCTGGCAGTGGCCATTCCAGCAGTTCTGGCCTACAACATCCTGGGCCGCGGCATTGGCCGCCTGGAAGCCGACCTGGAGGGCTTTGCCCGCGATCTGCGCGAGCTGCAACTGAGCCCGCGCGCATCCACTGGTGGGAGCGAACAATGAGCGCCGCCGGGCCGCCCCAAGGCGCTGACGTCCGCGGCTCCAAGCCTGCCTTGCGCAGGGTTGGACGGACGGAAGAGTCGCTGAGTCTCGCAGCGACACCGAAGGCCCTCTCGGAGGGCAGCGACCCACACGCAGTGGGGAAGCGTGGGAGCAATCCATGACTTTTGGTCGACTGGAACGCACGGCCGGGCCGCAGCCCATGAGCGAGATCAACATGACGCCGCTGATCGACGTGATGCTGGTGCTGCTGGTGATCTTCATGATCACCGCGCCGCTGCTGGCCAGTTCCATCAAGCTGGAGTTGCCCAGCAGTGGTGCGGCCAAACCTGACAACGCACCGGCATTTGTGCAACTGGTGCTGGACCCGGCCGGCGTATTGCTGCTGGACGACAAGCCGATCAGCCAGGACGCCCTGGCCGCCCGGCTCAAGCAGGCCGCCGCTCGCAATCCGGAGACCGAGGTGCGGCTGCGCGCCGACGCTGCTGTTCCCTATGGCAAAGTGGTGGAGGTGATAGGCCTGGCGCAAACCGCCGGACTGCACCGCATCGGTTTCCTGGCCCGCCCCACCGTGCCCTGAACGGAGCGCGCAGCAGCCGCGTTGCGCGGCCTGCCGCCTCAGATTCTGCGACGCGCGACCCGCAAGCTGCGCGACGCAACAGGGCGCCATGCCAGCAACACCAGGCCCAGCAATGCCAGCGGCAGACTGCCGGGTACAGGCACCGCATTACCGGTACCCGTGTCAGCTGGCAGGAACGCCAGATGGTCCACGGCAAAACCATCGCCGCTGCCGTTGTCCAGCAAGATGCTCTGGATCGTGTCCCCGCCGGTTGTATCGATGCGGATGTAACCGTTACGCGAATTGAACAGGAACGGGCCTTCAGTCGCGTTCTGGAACTCCTGATCGGTACCGAGCAGGGTCAGCAGATCGGCCACCACCACATTGCCGTTGATCAGCAAGCGATTGTCCCGAAGCTCCATCTGCTGCAGGCTGAAGCCCACAGAGGTCGAGCCGCCCTGAAAGTCGAACTGCAGGTCCTTCCAGTTCGCTGCGTCACCATACCAGTGGTAGAAGGCCGGGCCGGGGTTGTTGATCAACACGTTGCCGCCATCCCAAACGCCACGCCGGAAAGCCTGGATCGACTGCGCGGGATTGCCCACGTCAGTGTCGTTGTCCGTAGTCGGATCGAACACGGCGTTGGCGGGCAGCACCGAAATCGGGCCGAAGTTGCCGGCGGCGCCATTCAAGCGCGAAACCTGCAGACCCGTAGCCAGGGCGGTGTCTTCGAAGTTCTCGATGGTGTAGCCCGCCACGCCCAGCGTGACATCGCTGGCTCCCCACTGGTTGGCGCCAAAAACGGTCACCACGAATGCCGCCTGGGTCGCGCATGCTGCCACGCTGGCGACCACACCGACCCATGCGCGCAGCCAATATCTGGGGTAAACCATGAGAACTCTCCTTGTTGCGAACGTCGAAATTTCTTACACGACAGCCCCCATTGGGCCAACATGCCGTGTTTGCCGCAAATACCGCGCCAGTCGCACCCCCTCAACAGGTGGTTGCGCGCCGAAGCGGCTCATGCCTCGGCCTGCGCGTCTTACGCCCCATCCCACAAAAGCCACGCAACGCGCAGTGCAGACTTGTTCAGCACCGGCCTAACTCTAAAATGTCCTGTTGCGCCCCAGTCGCGCAGAATCATGGTCATGCAAGACAAATACAAACTCCCCTACAACCCGCGCGACGTGGAGGCGGCGGCGCAAGGCGCCTGGACGGCAAGCGACGCCTACCGGGTGACGGAAGACCCGAAGAAGAAGAAGTTCTACGCCTGTTCGATGCTGCCCTACCCCAGCGGCCGGCTGCACATGGGCCATGTGCGCAACTACACCATCAACGACATGCTGGCGCGGCATCTGCGCATGAAGGGCTTCAATGTGCTGATGCCCATGGGCTGGGACGCCTTCGGCCTGCCGGCCGAGAACGCCGCCATGCGTGGCGGCATGCCGCCGGCCCAGTGGACCTACGACAACATCGCCAGCATGAAGGGCCAGCTCCAGGCCATGGGCCTGGCGATTGACTGGAGCCGCGAGATCGCCGCCTGCGACCCGGCCTACTATAAGTGGAACCAGTGGCTGTTCCTGAAGATGCTGGAAAAGGGCATCGCCTACCGCAAGACCCAGGTCGTGAACTGGGACCCGGTGGACCAGACCGTGCTGGCCAACGAGCAGGTGATCGACGGCCGCGGCTGGCGCACCGGCGCACCGGTGCAAAAGCGTGAGATCCCGGGCTACTACCTGAAGATCACGGACTACGCCGAAGAGCTGCTGGAGCAGGTCAGCAGTGGCCTGGCCGGCTGGCCGGAACGGGTGCGCCTGATGCAGGAAAACTGGATCGGCAAGAGCGAGGGTGTACGCTTTGCGTTCACGCATGACATCCGCGATGACCGCGGCGCGCTGATCGACGACGGGCGCATGTATGTGTTCACCACCCGCGCCGACACCATCATGGGCGTCACCTTTTGCGCCGTGGCGCCCGAGCATCCCCTGGCCACGCACGCGGCCAAAGGCAACCCGGCGTTGTCGGCCTTCATCGAGGAATGCAAGCGCGGCGGCACCACCGAGGCCGAGTTGGCGCTGCGCGCGAAGGAGGGCATGCGCACCGGTCTGCACGTGACGCATCCGCTCACCGGCAACCCGGTCGAGCTCTGGGTCGGCAACTATGTGCTCATGGGCTATGGCGACGGCGCCGTGATGGGTGTGCCGGCGCACGACGAGCGCGACTTTGCCTTCGCCCGCAAGTACCAGCTGCCGATCGTCGAGGTGGTGCACATTGACGGCGAGGTCTATGACTACGAAGAATGGCAGGACTGGTACGGCCTGAAGGACACGTCCGGCGAGCGCTGCGTGACCATCAACTCCGACAGCTTCAGCGGTCTGAACTACCAGGAAGCCGTGGACACCGTGGCCCATGCGCTGCAGGTGCGTGGCCTGGGCGACAAGAAGGTCACCTGGCGGTTGCGCGACTGGGGCATCAGCCGCCAGCGCTACTGGGGCACGCCCATTCCGATCATCCATTGCACGGAGCATGGTGCCGTGCCGGTGCCGGAAAGCCAGCTGCCGGTGGTACTGCCCACCGACTGCATCCCCGACGGCTCGGGCAATCCACTGCTCAAGCACGAGGGCTTCCACGCCGGCGTCACCTGCCCGGTCTGCGGCAAGCCGGCGCGGCGCGAAACCGACACCATGGACACCTTTGTCGATTCGTCCTGGTACTTCATGCGCTACTGCGACCCGAAGAACAGCGAGGCCATGGTGGGCGCCGGCACCGACTACTGGATGCCGATGGATCAGTACATCGGCGGCGTCGAGCATGCCGTGCTGCACCTGCTGTACGCCCGCTTCTGGACCAAGGTGATGCGGGACCTGGAACTGCCCGGTGTGGCCAAGCGCGGCCTGGTGCAGTTTGACGAGCCTTTCACCCGGCTGTTGACCCAGGGCATGGTGCTGAACCACATCTACTACCAGCCCACGGACAAGGGTGGTCGCGAGTACCATCCGCCGGAGACGGTGACGCCGGTGCTTGACGCCCAGGGCCACATCGTTGGCGGCACGCTGGCTGACGGCAGCCGTGTGGAATACGGGGGCGTGGGCAAGATGGGCAAGACCGAGCGCAATGGCGTCGACCCGCAAGACCTGATCGAGAAGTACGGTGCCGACACCGCTCGCCTGTACACCATGTTCACCGCGCCGCCGGAAGCCACGCTGGAGTGGAACGACGCCGCGGTGGAGGGCTCCTACCGCTTCCTGCGCCGCGTCTGGAACTTTGGCGCGAAACTGCTTGCTATTGAAAACGAAGCTCCCCGTGCTTATTCCGCGGGCTCTGCGATTGAGTTGGACGACAAGGCCCGGTCCTTGCGAAGGGACATCCACGGCATCCTGAAGCAGGTGGACTACGACTACCAGCGGATGCAGTACAACACCGTGGTCTCAGGCGCGATGAAGCTGCTCAACGCGCTGGAGGATTTCGGTGCCACCCAGCCCGGCCACCCCGCCGGGCATTACCAGGTGCAGCGCGAGGGCTTCGGCATCCTGCTGCGCTGCCTGTACCCGGCCACGCCGCACCAGACCCAGGTGCTGTGGACCGACCTGGGCTACGCCGACGCGCTGGGCGAGCTGCTGGACGCGCCCTGGCCCGAAGTGGACCCGCTGGCCCTGCGCCAGGAACAGATCGAGCTGGTGCTGCAGATCAACGGCAAGCTGCGTGGCTCGATCGTGGTGCCCTCCAATGCCAGCAAGGCCGCGATCGAGGCTGCCGCTGTCGCCAGCGAGCTGGTGCAGAAGCAGGCTAACGGGGGCGCGATCAAACGCGTGATCGTGGTGCCCGGCCGCCTGGTCAATGTGGTGCTGTGAATCGTCGCTGATGGCTAGCACCCCGCGGCGCGGCGCAAGCTCTGACCCGAACGCCCTGCCCCGGCGCAGCCTGCTGGCCGCGCTGCCGCTGGCGCTGCTGAGCGGCTGCGGCTTTGCGCTGCGCCAGGCGCCGACCTTCGCCTTCAGCAGCATCTTCATCGGCGCAGGACCCACTTCGCCACTGGGCAACGAGTTGCGCCGCAACCTGGGCTCGCTGGAGCGGGTGCAGGTGGTGACTGACGTTGCGAAGCAGCAGGATGCGCAGGTGATCCTGGACTTTCTGACCGAGGTCCGGGAAAAGATCGTGGTCGGCATGAACGCCGCTGGTCAAGTGCGCGAATTCCAGTTGCGCTCCAGGGTCAAGTTCCGGCTGCGCACGCCTGGCGGCAAGGAACTGATTCCCGAGACCGAGCTGGTGCAGCAGCGCGACATCAGCTTCAACGAGTCTGCCGTGCTGGCCAAGGAAGCCGAGGAAAGCCTGCTGTACCGTGACATGCAGACCGACATCGTGCAGCAACTGATGCGCCGAATCGCGGCCGTCAAGAGCTTCTGAGCGCTAGCCCTTGAGCGACCTGAGCGCCGCCGGGCCGCCCCACGGCGCGAACGCCTCCTCGGGAGGCAGCGCAGTACGCGCAGCGACAAGCGTGGAGGCCACATCGAGCGCCGCCGGGCCGCCCCAAGGCACAGACGACTGCGCCCCTTTGCTCTTGGCCGAAGACATCCACAAGCGCTTTGGTGCGAACGAGGTGCTCAAGGGCGTCTCGCTGGAAGCCCGGCGCGGCGACGTGATCGCCATGATCGGCTCCAGCGGCTCGGGCAAAAGCACCTTCCTGCGCTGCCTGAACCTGCTGGAGCAGCCCAACGCCGGCCGCATAGTGCTCGACGGCGAAGAGCTGCGGCTGGTGCCGGACAAGAGCGGCACTCTCAAGGCCGCCGAGGCGGCGCAGCTGCAGCGGCTGCGCACGCAGATTGCCTTCGTGTTTCAGCACTTCAACCTCTGGGCGCACCTGACGGCGCTGCAAAACGTGGTGGAGGCGCCGATCCATGTGCTCAAGCTGTCCAAGGCCGAGGCCCAGGAACGTGCCGCCCACTACCTGCAGCGCGTGGGCGTGTACCACCGCAAGGACGCCTGGCCGTCGCAGCTCTCCGGTGGCGAGCAGCAGCGGGTGGCGATTGCCCGGGCGCTGGCGATGGAGCCCAAGGTGATGTTGTTTGACGAGCCCACCTCGGCCCTGGACCCGGAACTGGTGGGCGAGGTGCTGCGGGTGATGCGCTCGGTGGCTGAGGAGGGCCGCACCATGGTGGTGGTGACGCACGAGATGGGCTTTGCGCGCGAGGTCAGCCGTAAGCTGGTGTTCCTGCACCAGGGTCTGATCGAGGAGCAGGGGGAGCCGGCCGAGGTGCTGCAGCACCCGCGCAGCGAACGCCTGCGGGTCTTCCTGTCGAACAGCCTGAAATAGCACCATGCAACTCGCTTTCGGCCAACTGGCCAGCCACCTCGGCCGCGGACTGGCCAGCCTCTACACGCTGCACGGCGACGAGCCGCTGCTGCAGCTGGAGGCGCTGGACGCGATCCGCGCGGCGGCACGGGCCCAAGGCTTCTCCGAGCGCAGCGCCCACATGGTCAGCGGCGCCCACTTTGACTGGAGCGAGGTGCTGGCAGCCGGTGGCTCGATGAGCCTGTTTGCAGAGAAACAGTTGCTGGAGATCCGCAGTCCCTCGGGCAAGCCGGGCTAGGACGGCAGCACCGCGCTGCAGCAGGTCGCGGCCCAGGCCCGCGACAACGATTCCACCCTGTGCGTGGTGCTGCTGCCGCGCATGGACAAGACGAGCAAAGCCACAGCCTGGTTCATGGCGCTCGAAGGCAACGGCGCCTCGCTGCAGATCGACCCGGTGGAGCGCGCCGCGCTGCCGCAGTGGATCGCGCAGCGGCTGCAGGCCCAGGGCCTGCGCGTGGCCAGCGGCATCGAGGGTCAGCGCACGTTGCAGTTCTTCGCCGACCGGGTGGAGGGCAACCTGCTGGCGGCGCACCAGGAGATCCAGAAACTGGCGCTGCTGTATCCGGCATCCACAGGCGCTGCTGGTGCCGCCTCTGCTGCGACCGCCGGCATCCTGAACTTCGAGCAGGTGGAGGCCGCAGTGCTGAACGTGGCGCGCTACGACGTGTTCAAGCTATCCGAGGCGGTACTCGCCGGCCAGGTGGCGCGGGTCCAGCGCATGCTCGATGGTCTGCAGGCCGAGGGCCAGGCCGAGGTGCTGGTGCACTACACGCTGAGCGAAGACATCCGTGGCCTCAAGCGGGTGAAGGATGCGATGCGCGCCGGCACCGCCTTGCCGATGGCACTGCGCGAGCAGCGCATCTGGGGCCAGCGCGAGCGCCTGTTCGAACGCGCCCTGCCCTTGCTCTCGGACGCCATGCTGACAAAGCTGCTGCAGTCCGCCCACCAGGTGGACGGCATCGTCAAGGGCCTGAAGCAACCCGGCTGGCCAACCAACGGCTGGCAGGCGCTGCACCGGTTGGCGCTGCAGCTAGCCCGGCTGTGCGCGCCTGGCAGCCCGCGTGCCAAAATCACGCCATGAACGCGTCCACCGTTGCAGATTACGCCATCACCCTGGGTTCGCAGGCAAAAGCGGCTGCGAGCCTTATGGCCAAAGCACGGACAGCTACCAAAAATGTAGCGTTACAGCGCCTGGCCGAACTCCTGCGGGCCGGCATCGAGGCACTGCAGGTGGACAACAGCCGGGACATCGCCCGCGCCGAAGCCGCCGGCCTGGCCGCGCCCCTGGTGGACCGGCTCAAGCTCACGCCGAAGATCATCGAAACCTGCGCCCAGGGCTGCGAGCAGCTGGCTGCCATGGCGGACGTGATCGGCGAGATCATCGGCCTGCAGCAGCAGCCCAGCGGCATCCGCGTGGGCCGCATGCGGGTGCCGATCGGCGTCTTCGGCATGATCTACGAGAGCCGGCCGAATGTGACGATCGAGGCCGCCAGCCTGTCGATCAAGAGCGGCAATGCCTGCATCCTGCGTGGCGGCTCAGAGGCGATTGAATCCAACAAGGCGCTGGCACTGCTGGTGCAGCAGGCGCTGGAGTTTGCCGGCCTGCCGCGGGACGCAGTGCAACTGGCCCAGACCACGGACCGGGAACTGGTGGGCCAGCTGATCACCATGCCGCAATTTGTGGACCTGATCATCCCGCGCGGCGGCAGGGGCCTGATCGAGCGCGTCAGCCGTGATGCCAAGGTGCCGGTGATCAAGCACCTGGATGGCAACTGCCATGTCTATGTGGACGACCCCTGCGACATCGCCATGGCGGTGGCCGTGGCCGACAACGCCAAGACCAACAAGTACAGCCCCTGCAACGCCAGCGAGGGCCTGCTGGTGGCGCGCGGCGTCGCAGCCGACTTCCTGCCGAAGATTGGTGCCATTTTCGCCGCCAAGGGCGTGGAGATGCGATGCGATGCGGAGGCCCGGGCGATCCTGGAGACAGCGCTGCTGGCGGGTGCAGCGGCACACGACGGCGCCGACCCAACCGAACCGGTGCGTGCCGAATTGCCCGTGCTGGACCAGGACGCAACCAGCCAGGCTGCCCGGCTGCAAAGCCTGCTCCGGGACGCCACCGAGCAGGACTGGTACGAGGAATACCTGGCGCCGATCATCAGCATCAAGGTGGTGGAAGGCGTGGACGCGGCCATCGGCCACATCAACCACTACAGCAGCCACCACACCGACGCCATCGTCACCCGCGACCACATGCACGCCCAGGCTTTCCTGCGCGAGGTGGACTCGGCCAGCGTGCTGGTCAACGCCAGTACCCGCTTCGCCGACGGCTTCGAGTTCGGCCTGGGCGCCGAGATCGGCATCAGCACCGACAAGTTCCACGCCCGCGGTCCGGTCGGCATCGAGGGCCTGACTTCCCTCAAGTTCGTGGTGCTGGGGGATGGGGAGTTGCGCGGCTGAGGCAGTGACGCAACCGGTGAGGTGCCATACGGGCCGGCCGCTCGGGGATCCAGAAAGTCGAAGATCGACCAATCGATATCCGGAAACTCCAGCCATGACAGGTCCAGGTCAAACCAGGAGCTGTCGGCACTCTGGCTCACCGTGGACAGCATCTCGCCTTTCATGGCGATGTAGTGGCTGCTCTCACCGATGGAGGCGTGGTAGTTCCCCTGCCTCACCCTTGCAACCCGGCGCTCAGCCCCCACCTCCTAGAATCCCCTTGTCTCTCATCCCAGCACCCAAGAAGGCCGCATGGTTCCTCACCTCGTCACTGCCCTGACCGGCCCGATCAATGAACTGGAGCAGCGCATCCTGGACTCCATGCCGGCGATCGAACGCTGGTTCCGGTTGGAGTGGATGGAGCACACGCCGCCGTTCTACAGCTCGGTGGACGTGCGCAACGCCGGCTTCAAGCTGGCGCCGGTGGACACCAACCTTTTCCCGGGCGGCTGGAACAACCTGACGCCCGAGATGCTCCCGCTGGCGGTGCAGGCCGCGATGGCGGCCATCGAGAAGATCTGCCCCGACGCCAAGAAC
>JANMKM010000509.1:0-6549 GCA_031372035.1 Rhodoferax sp.
CTCAATCGCACGGCAGACCCGATCCCGCAGCCACACCAGGCACCAGCGGACAAGGCCAGCACTGGCCCCGATCCGGACCCGGTGGCAAGACGCAACCTGCTGTCGCCACGGGAGCAGGAGGTGCTAGCCCTGATCGCGCGCGGATTCTCCTACGCGGAGATCGCGCGCCTGCAGTCTGTCACGGTGCACACGGTGCAGACGCACATCAAGAACCTGTATGCAAAGCTGTCGGTGAACTCCAAGACTGAAGCGGTGTTCGAGGCCTCCCGCATGGGGCTGCTGCCACGGCATGGCTGAGCCCGGGCGCGCAAGCACCACGACACAACGCGCGCAAAAGCCATCGCCGTGTGGAGCGGGGGCACGATGGTGGCGTTTGCTCCGGCAGTTCGGCGCGTTGTTGCTGCTTTGCCTGTCCGTGCAGGCGCATGCGCTGATCCTGGAGTTGCGCGAGGCGCGGGCGAGCGTGACCATCCAGGGACAGACGACGGAGCAGACCGTACGCCTGCCCTACCACTGGGACCGCGCCCATGGGGGCCAGCAGGGGCAAGCCATCATTCATTTGACGTTCGCACTGGCCGAGTTGCCCGCCAGACCGTATGGCCTGTATGTGCCCCGGCTTGGCAATGCCTACGAGATCTGGCTCAACGGCGTCTTGCTGGAGCACAACGGCGACATGCGCAATTTCAACGGTCCCGACTATGCCAAGTCGCCGCGCTATGTCGACATCACACCGGGTTTGCTAGGGGGCCAGAATGAATTCCTGGTGAAAATTCGGGCCGACAAAGGCCGCCGTGGCGGGCTTGCGCCACTGCTGCTCGGGCCGGTGGACGAGGTGCAACCGCTCTACGAGCAAGACTTGCACTTGCGCAATACGGGTTCGATTGTGGTGGCGGTACTCAGCCTGCTGGTGGGGGGAGTGGCTCTGTCACTGTGGGCGACCCAGATCGCACCTGCCGAGCCCGGCCAGTCCGGCCGGCCCGTGCGCGATCGCCTGTACTTGCTTGCCGCAGTTGCCGAGCTTTCCTGGACCATCAATGTCGGCGATGTCCTGATCGAAAACCCGCCACTGGGCTGGCCATGGTGGGGCATGGTCACGATCGCGGCAACTGCGGCCTGGGTCTGCACCATGGCGCTGTTCTGCATCGAGGTGGCTGGCTGGCGACGGCATCTGTTGTTCCAATGGCTGTGGCGCTGGATTCTTCTGTTGCTGGCTGCAAATCCCTTCGCTACAGTGTTGGCGCTCGGGCTCGGACACCCGCTGGCGCTGACAATCTGGTACGCGGCACTCGGCCTCACCTGCCTGGCGCTGACTCCCCCTTTCCTTTACAAGGCCGTACGCAACGGCTCCATTGCCCACAGGTTGGTGGCTGTCGCTCTGCTGGTCAACACCCTGGTCGGCTTGCGCGACATCTACGCCTTTCGTGTCAGCACGACCTACGGCGGAACCACCATGCTGCGCTACAGCTCGATCCTGTTCGGACTGGCGCTGGCCTATATTGTCATCGCGCGCCTGCACTCTGCCCGCGGACAGTTGGAGGGTCTGCTGGCCAGCATGTCGGCCCAGATAAAAGCGAAGGAGCTCGAGTTGCAAGACAGCTACCAGCGCGTGACGATGCTGGCCCGTGGACAGGCGCGTGCCGATGAGCGCACGCGTATCCTGCGCGACATGCACGATGGCGTGGGTTCGCACATCAGCACCGCTATTCGCCAGCTGCAGTCGGGCCGGGCCGCCGACGCCGAGGTACTGCACACGCTGCGCGATTCGCTCGACCATCTCAAACTGTCGATCGACGCCATGAACGTGCCACCAGGGGACATCACCGCCCTGCTGGCCAACGTCCGTTATCGCCTCGAACCCCGCTTCCTGGCCTGCGATATCCGCCTGGCCTGGGACGTTGACCTGCTGGAGCCGGTTGCGGCCATGGACGCTGGCGTGATGGCGCAACTGCAGTTCATGCTTTTCGAGATCTTCTCCAATGTCCTGCAGCATTCGAAAGCCACGACGCTGTGCATACATGCGCATCCGTGCGAGGCCCCGCAGCGCGGCGTGCGTTTGCAGATCATCGATGACGGGCATGGCTTCGACGTAGACCAGCCGCGCGGCCAGGGGTTGCTATCGCTGCAGGAGCGTGCACACGCCATCGGCGCCACGCTCGGCTTGGCCAGCAGACCAGGGAGTACGGTCGTGGAAATCACGATGGGGTCGGCGCCATCCGGGTAAGGTTGCGGCATCCCGGCGGGCTCACTGACCCGTTCCACCGCAGCACTTGCTTGTGCAGGTCGCACCGAGATCCACCTGGTCTCCCACTGGTGCCATCTGGCCACGGTGCAGGATGAGGCCGATCTGCTGCACTTTGAACAAGCGCCCCAACCTGCTTTAGGCTGGCTCCAACCGGCGCCCGGCACGCGCATCCTGCACCGGGCGTTCTGCCGTCTGTCGCAGTCCCCACCGGGGATGGGCACAGGCGGTTACATTCCATGCCTGCCTTCCCGCCGGCCCGCCCGGCCCGTCCTCCCTTCAGGAACTCCCATGCTGTCGATCCGCGCACTCAACAAGACTTACGCCAACGGCGTGCAGGCCCTGAAAAACGTCAGCCTCGAAATCCCCACCGGCCTGTACGGCCTGCTCGGACCCAATGGCGCGGGCAAGTCGTCGCTGATGCGCACTATCGCCACGCTGCAGGAGCCCGACAGCGGCTCCATCCATTTCGGCACCCTGGATGTGCTGCAGGACAAGGAGGGGCTGCGCCGGCAGCTGGGCTACCTGCCACAGGACTTTGGCGTGTACCCCAAGGTCAGTGCCGAGGACCTGCTGGACCACTTTGCCGTGCTCAAGGGCATCACCGCCCGCGGTGAGCGCAAGGACATGGTGCAGGGCCTGCTGCGCCAGACCAACCTGTGGGAGGCGCGCAAGCGCAAGCTCGGTGGGTTCTCCGGCGGCATGCGCCAGCGCTTCGGCATTGCCCAGGCGTTGCTGGGCGCGCCCAGGCTGGTGATCGTGGATGAGCCCACGGCCGGGCTGGACCCGGATGAGCGCAACCGCTTCCTGAACCTGCTGGCTGAGATCGGTGAGCAGGTGGTGGTGATGCTCTCGACCCATATCGTCGAGGACGTGACCGACCTGTGCCCGCGCATGGCCATGATCGTCGGTGGCGAGGTGCTGCTGCAGGGCGAGCCGCAGGCGGCCATCGAGATGCTGCGCAACAAGGTCTGGCGCAAGCGGATCTCCAAATCGGCACTGGCGGACTACCAGCAACGCTTCAATGTGCTCTCCAGCCGGCTGGTGGCCGGCGAGCCGCAGATCAACGTGCACGCCGATGCGCAGCCCGATGAAGGCTTCGAGCAGGTGGAGCCTGACCTGGAAGACGTGTATTTCCTGAAGATCCGCGCCAGCCAGGCTGGCACGGCCACGGCAACGGGAGCGCTGCATGTGGCTTGAGTTCTTCCGCTTCGAGTTGCGCTTCCAGCTGCGCCAGCCACTGCTGTGGATCAGCGCGCTGGTGATGGCGCTGATGGCCTTTGGCGCCGCCAGCAGTGACTCCGTCCAGATCGGTGGCGCGGTGGGCAACGTGTACCGCAATGCGCCGATGGTGATTGCCCAGTTCCTGGGCGTGTTTACGGTGATGGCGATGTTCGTGGTCACGGTCTTCATTGCCGGCTCGGTGCTGCGCGACACTGAGCTGGGCATCTCCGACATGATCTTTGCCACGCCGATGAAGAAGCGCGACTACCTGTTCGGCCGCTTCATGGCCGGGCTGGTGGCCTGCCTGGCCATCTTCGTGGTGATCGCCCTGGGCCTGATGCTGGGCGTACTGATGCCCTGGGTGGACATGGCCCGTGTCGGCCCGTTCTCGCTGGCGCCCTATCTGTGGGGCTTCGGTGTGTTCGTGCTGCCGAACCTGCTGTTGATCGGTGCCCTGCTGATGCTGCTGGCCGCCGTCACCCGCTCCATGCTGCTGGTGTATGTCGGTGTGATCGTGTTCTTCGTGCTCTGGAGCGTGACCGGCGTGTTCGCACGTGACATCAGCAACGAATGGGTGGCCGTGCTGCTGGACCCGTTTGGCCTGCGTGCCTTCGGCCGCATGACGCGCTACTTCACCGCGGCCGAGGCCAACAGCGCGCTGCCGGCCGCGGGCGGCTACATCCTGGCCAACCGGGTCCTGTGGCTGGGCGTGGCGGCGCTGCTGTTTGCTGCCACCCTGGTGCTGTTCAAGCCACAGCGGGCCGACACCGGCGCCGGCTGGTTCAAGCGGCGCAAATTGGTGGCACCGCAAGACCCGGCCCCGCAAACAGCCGTGTTGCAGCGCCGGGCCCCGGCCTTCAGCGCCACCACGTCCTGGCTGCAATGCTGGCAACTGTTGCGCTTCGATGCCATGGGCGTGTTCCGCAGCGTGCCTTTCCTAGTGATGCTGCTGGTGGGCGTGGCCAACTTCATTGGCGGCAGCATCGCCGGCGGCAAGATGTACGGCACCGCTGTGTACCCGGTGACCCGGATGATGCTGGAGAACATGTCCTCCAGCTTCAACTTCATGCTGGTGCTGATCGTCACCTTCTATGGCGGAGAGCTGATCTTCAAGGAACGCCAGTTCCGCACTGCCGATGTGGTGGATGCCATGCCGGTGCCAAACTGGGTGCCACTGCTGGCCAAGAGCCTGGCACTGCTGGGTGTGATCGCCGGCTTCCTGGTCGGCGGTGTACTGGCAGCCATCAGCTACCAGCTGGCCAAGGGTGGCGCGCCGGTGGAGCTGGGCCTGTACCTGCAGGGCGCGCTGCAGAGCTCGGCCTACTTCGTACTGATGGGGCTGGTCGGAGTGGCGTTGCAGGTGTTCTGCAACAACAAGTTCCTGGGCTATCTGGCGGTGATCCTGATGCTGGTCTGGCAGCTGGTGTTTGACGTGCTGCACTTCGACCACAACCTGTACAACGTGGCCGCACTGCCGCAGATCCAGTATTCCGACATGAATGGCTACGGCCACTTCCTTACCGGCTGGCTCTGGTTCCTGCTGTACTGGAGCCTGTTCGTGCTGGCGCTGCTGATCCTGGCGCAGGCCTTCTGGGTGCGTGGCCTGGCACCGGGCTGGCGCGGGCGCTTCCAGATGGCACAGCAACGATTGCGCGGCGCGCCGGGCGCGGCGCTGGCCGTCTGCCTGGCGGCCTTTGCCGGCACCGGCGGCTGGATCTTCTACAACACCAATGTGCTCAACGAATACGTCGCCGGCGACGTGCGCATGGACCGGCAGGCCAGCTACGAAAAGCTGTATCGCAAGTACAAAGGCCTGCCGCAGCCACGGGTAACCGACATCCAGGCGGCGGTGGACATCTTTCCGGCCGAGCGGCGGGTGGTGGTCAACGGCCACTACCGGCTGGTGAACAAGCATGCCCAGCCGCTGGACACGCTGTATGTGCAGGTGGTGCCAAGGCTGGAAACCGTGCTGCGCAACCTGCCGGCGCACCAGGTGGTGCTGGACGACACCCTGCTGGGCATGCGCATCCTCAAGCTGGCCACACCACTGGCGCCGGGCGACAGCATGGATGCGGACTTTACTGTAACGGTGCGCAACCAGGGCTTCACCAACAGCGGCCGGCCCGACACCGTGAACCTCAATGGCACCTTCTTCAACAACGCGCAGGTCTTCCCGTCCCTGGGCTATGGCGGCGGCGAACTGCTGGACCGCAATGAACGCCGCAAGCGCGGCCTGGGCGAACCGCAGCGCATGCCCAAACTGGAAGATGAGGCGGCACGCGCCAACCACCAGATCGACAGCGAGGCAGACTGGGTCAGCTTCGACACCACGGTCTCCACCAGCGCCGACCAGATTGCCCTGGCACCGGGCTACCTGCAGCGCACCTGGGAGCAGGATGGCCGGCGCTACTTCCACTACAAGATGGACCGGCCGATGCTGCCCTTCTTTGCCTACCTGTCAGCGCGCTGGCAGGTGAAGAAGGGCGATTGGAAGGGCTTGCCGATCGAGATCTACCATGACGCCAAGCACGGCTACAACGTGGAGCGCATGGTCACGGCGACACAGAAGTCGCTGGACTATTTCAGCGCCAACTTCACGCCCTACCAGCACAAGCAGGTGCGGATTCTGGAGTTTCCGCGCTACGCCAGCTTTGCCCAGTCGTTCGCCAACACCATCCCCTACTCCGAGGCCATCGGCTTCATTGCCGACCTGCGCAACCAGGAGGACGTGGACTACGTGTTCTACGTCACGGCGCACGAGATGGCGCACCAGTGGTGGGCGCACCAGGTGATCGGCGCCAATGTGCAGGGCGCCACCATGCTGGTGGAGTCACTGGCGCAGTACTCGGCCCTGATGGTGATGGAGAAGGAATACGGGCGGGACAAGCTGCGGCGCTTCTTCAAGGACGAACTCGACCACTACTTGCGCGCCCGCCGCGGCGAACAGATCGAGGAACTGCCGCTGTACCGGGTGGAAAACCAGGCCTACATCCACTACCGCAAGGGTGCCCTGGTGTTCTACCGGCTGCGCGAGGAGATATTGCTGGCCGACGATGACCTTGGCGAGTTCGTTAAACAGCGGGTGC
>JANMKM010000663.1:0-4021 GCA_031372035.1 Rhodoferax sp.
GCCCGTGGTGGCGCCGATTCTGGTCGGCCTGCTGCTCGGCCCGGCGGCGCTGGGCGGCCTGCTCATGGGCACCATCGTGACCGGGTTGTTCGTCGCCATCTCCATGTGCACCGGCGGCGGTGCCTGGGACAACGCCAAGAAGTACATCGAAGACGGCCACCACGGTGGCAAGGGCTCCGAGACCCACAAGGCCGCCGTCACGGGTGACACCGTGGGCGATCCGTACAAGGACACCGCCGGTCCGGCTGTGAACCCGCTGATCAAGATCATCAATATCGTGGCGCTGCTGATCGTGCCGCTGATGATGCAGATCCACGGCGGTACGGCCAAGGCCATGCCCAGCGCCCCACCGGCCCTGGCACCGCTGACCGCAGCCTCGGCTGTGGCGCCAGTGGTGGCTCCAGTCACGGCTGCTGCGGCCGCACCCGCGGCTGCGGCTCCTGCCACGGCAGCGCCGGCCGCTCCAGCCATGGCCAGCGCGCCAATGGCTGCAACGCCTGGCGCGGCTGACGCTCCGAAGATGACCACCATCGACAAGAACGCTGCGCCGCCGACAAAATAAGGCGCCTGCATCCTGTCTGAAAGGCCCGCATCCGCGGGCCTTTTTTCATGTGCGACAGGACACAGACGTCGGCCATCCCATATGCCACCATGGTGCTTTTCACATCCAGGTTGAAACCGCTTGCCCGCGCTGTCATTCCACTGTGTTCCGCGGCTCCTGGCCGCGCTGCTGCTGGGCAGCAGCCTGGCCGCTGCCCAGCCCGCACCTGTGCCTGCGCCACCCTCAGGCCTGGCCACTGTCACCGTGCGCGGCACCCGGGACCCGGTAGCCAAGTCCTACCGCCAGATGCTGCACGGGATGGAAGTCTTTGAGCAGTTCCGTGCACTCGCGCCCCAGGGACTGCTGCGCTACAAGCTGCTGCCGCGCTCGCGCGAGGTCTCGATGGACGGCATCGTGCTCAAGCTCACGGGCGACAGCTTCAGCCAGCCCCTGGCCATTGCCCCGGACCACACCTTCACCCTGGAACGCAACGCCCTGGCACTGGCCGAGGATGCGTCGGTGATGCCGAACCGCAAGGCCGGCAGCATGACCTGGCGCACCGAGGTCCGCAGCCCGGGCGTGCCGGACGGCATGCGCCGGCTGGGCGACCTGCGGCTGGAGTGCCGGGTCGGCATGGCGGCCCACCTGGTGTCCGAAGACCCGCCGCTGCTGGCCATGGTGGGGCAACTCGTGGCGCGGCTCGTCGACGTCTGCAAGGGTGAAGGCGGGCAATATCTGCTGTTTGCCGAGCGGCCCCTGTTTGGCGTGACCATGGTCTGGGGCAACCGGCGCGAGGACCTGGCCAGTCAGCAGTTGTACATGGACATGCTGCAGCATCCGGTCTCCGGCCGGGAACTGGCCTACCTGGATTCCCAGGCGCTGCTGGACCGCACCTATGTGCTGCCGCTGGGCGACGCCAGCTGGCCGGACGACACGCTGATTGCGTTTGACTACATGGACGATCTGCACCCGCCGCGCGGGTCTGCTGCGGCGAAGGCTGCACCATGAATCCGCTGCCACAAGCGCTGTCGGCGATGGCCTTCGCGGCCCTGGTCTGCGGCTGTGCATCCGGGCCAGCGCCGATGGCGGTCTCTAGCGGCATACCGGCCGGCGTTGTCGCCAACCCGTCGGCCCTGCCGCGGGTCCAGCCCGGCGTCAGCACCCGGGCCGAAGTGCTGGCCGCCCTCGGACCCACCGCCAGCCTGCGTTTCGACAATGGCTACGAGGTCTGGGTCTATCAGCTGGGCGCCAGCACGGCCGGCACGCGCAGAGCCAGAGACGAAGCGGCACTGGTGCCGGAGTTTCTGGTGTTGATCGCCCCCTCAGGCGTGGTGGCACGCACGCGCACGCGGCTGCCGCCCATAGCCCGATAAAGCCCAGGGTGCGGCTACAGCCCTGACGCTGCCGGCCGCGGCGGCCTGTTGCCGGAGCCCTGCCCCGCCACAGCCAGCACCAGCGCGCTCGATGGCGCCACCAGTTCGGTCAGTTGTGCCACCCGGTCCTGCTCGATGTACTGCAGCACCAGTTCGTTGATGCCGCCTACCACCGCCATGGCCATGTCGGCCGACAGCGGCGTGTCCGCACCCGGGCGCGCGGCATGGACGATACCCAGCATGAAGTTGGCAATTTCCTGGTTCACACGCCGCCGTGCCGCCAGCCCGGGCGCGCCCAGGCCCAGGATCTCGATGTACAGGGTGCGCATCAGCACCGGGTTTTGCGCCATGCAGGCCAGGTAGGCGCCCAACGCCCGCTCCACCTGGGTGTCCCAGGGCTGGGCCGGGTCGATGGCGGCCTGCAGCACCTTCAGCGCGTTGTGGCTGGCGGCCTCATACAGGGCCACCAGGCATTCGGCCTTGGTAGCGAAGTGCTCGTAGAAAGTGCGGCGCGAGACCCCGGCCTCGCGCACCACGTCGGCAATCGTGGTCTGGCCATAGCCCTTGCCGGCCACGGCCAGTGCCATGCCTTCCAGCAAGCGCTGGCAATGGGTGCCGGCCTCAATCTGGCTCTCAGTCATGACCGGATTGTCGTTGGAAATACGCAGCGGGCCGGGTCCGTCTTGTTCACGGATAGGTACTAATCGTTTGCCCTCTGGTCAAGCGCAAATAGAACATTTATACTCAAACTGCAAAAAAACAGAATGCCTGTTCAATCGCCGTGAACAGGCCAACAGCAGGAGACACAGATGAAACGACGCAATATCGCGCGCTGCGGCGCAGCCATCCTGGGGCTGTGCGCAGCCGGCCTCGCATTCCAGGCGCAAACCCAGTCCAAGGTGGTATGGAAAGCCTCGGACGTGCACCCGCTGGGCTACCCAACGGTCGAGGCGATCGTGCGCATGGGCAAGAGCCTGGAGGCGCAGACCAACGGCCGGATCTCGATCCAGATGTACCCGTCGATGCAGTTGGGCGGCGAAAAGGAAATGATCGAACAGGCCCAGGTGGGCGCGCTGCAGATCGCCCGCATTTCCGTTGGTGCCATGGGCCCGGTGGTGGACGACCTCAACGTCTTCAACCTGCCCTTCATCTTCCGCGACGAAGCCCACATGCGCAAGGTGATCGACGGCCCCATCGGCGCCGAGTTGCTGGAGAAGATCAACACCAACCCGGCCTCGCGCATCGTGGCCCTGGGCTGGATGGATGCCGGCGTGCGCAACGTCTATGGCAAGAAGCCGGTCACCACACCGGCGGACCTTAAGGGCCAGAAGATCCGCATGATGGGCAACCCGATCTTTGTCGAGACCATGAATGCCATGGGCGGCAGCGGTGTGGCCATGGGCTTCAACGAGCTCTACAGCGCGCTGGAAACCGGCGTGGTCGACGGCGCCGAGAACAACCCACCGACCCTGCTGGCGCAGAACCACTACCTGGTCAGCAAGGTCTACAGCCTCACCGGGCATCTGATCATTCCGGAGATCTTCATCTTCTCCAAGCGCACCTGGGACGGCCTGTCGCCGCAGGACCAGGCGCTGCTGAAGAAGCTGTCACGCGAAGCGCAGCTGGAGCAGCGCAAGCTGTGGGACGAGAAAACCGTCACCGCCGAGAGCGACCTCAAAGCCAAAGGGGTGAGCTTCGTGGTGGCCGACAAGGCTGCTTTCTACAAGGCCACGCAGCCGATCCGCGACAAATACGGCAGCAAGTACGCCGCGCTGCTCAAGCGCATCGAAGACACCAAGTAGGTACGCCCCATTTCCGGGATTTCAGCCAGACCGCCCGGAGCCATTCACATGGGACCGAAGGCAGCTTATGCGCGCGCCATGGAGGCGCTGTACCTGGCCTGCATCGTGGTCTCGGCCACGGCGCTGGTGCTGATCACGCTGGTCATTCCCTACGGCGTGTTCATGCGCTACGTGATGAGCTCGGCGGCGAGCTGGCCCGAGCCGTTTTCGGTGCTGGCGATGGTGCTGTTTTCGTTCGTCGGCGGCGCGGCCGCGTACCGGGCCAACGTGCACATCTGTGTGCAGATGCTGACCGACGCGGTGCG
>JANMKM010000672.1:0-2252 GCA_031372035.1 Rhodoferax sp.
AGTAATCCCTACTCAATTGAGACGTATGCAGGTCATGCACACCATTGCTTTGACGGCATATCTGGGACAGATTTCGGGGCTGATTCTGGCCCGGTGATAGCCCCGTGCTAGCCCAAAAAAAATCCGCTACGGGTTAGATAGCGGGCTTTCCTTGACTGACGTGGTGCCGGAGAGATGAATCGAACACCCGACCTTCTCATTACGAATGAGCTGCTCTACCAACTGAGCTACACCGGCAACGACGCGGATTATAAGCCGGCGTAGTCGCTGCTCACCCGGTGCTCAGAGGTCTTCACTTCAGGTCGAATGGGGCCAATTTCTTGGGCACCGCCACGTTCTTCAGCGTGACGTATTGCGGCAGCCCGTTCTTGTACTTGGGCGGCTCTTCGCCCCGGATCAGGGGCACGAGGTAGCGCTTGCATTTGGCGGTGATGCCGAATCCATCGGGCGTGATGAAGTCGCGCGGCATGAACTTCTCGACGTTGGCCACCTTGGCCAGCGGCGCCATGCCGATCTTGTAGCGGTAGGGCGTGTCGGATATGCGCTGCACCGTAGGCATCACGGCGTTATGCCCTTGCAGGGCAAGCTTGACGGCGTGCTGGCCCAGCTCGTAGGCCTGTTTGACGTCGGTCTTCGATGCGATGTGCCGGGCTGACCGCTGCAGATAGTCGGCCACCGCCCAATGGAACTTGTAGCCCAGCGCTTCCTTGACCATGTTGGCGACCACCGGTGCTGCCCCACCGAGTTGCGCATGGCCAAAGGCGTCGCGTGTACCTTGCTCGGCCAGAAAGCGCCCGTCCGCGTGATGGCTGCCCTCGGATACCACCACGCTGCAGTAGCCGTGCTGCTTGACCAGCTGCTCCACCCGGGCGATGAACTTCGCTTGATCAAACACTATTTCCGGGAACAGGATCACCACCGGAATGCCGTGGTCCTCCACCAGGCCACCGGCCGCAGCGATCCAGCCCGCGTGCCGGCCCATGACTTCCAGTACAAACACCTTGGTCGAGGTCTTGGCCATGGAGCGCACATCAAACGAGGCCTCCAGCGTCGACACGGCCACATACTTGGCCACCGAGCCGAAGCCGGGACAACAGTCGGTCAGCGGCAGATCGTTGTCTATGGTTTTGGGAACGTGAATGGCCTGCAGCGGGTACCCCATCGCCTGGGAAAGCTGGCTGACCTTGTGGCAGGTGTCGGCCGAGTCGCCGCCGCCGTTATAGAAGAAATAACCAATGTTGTGCGCCTTGAAAACCTCGATCAGCCGCTGGTACTCGTGCCGGCTGGCCTCCAGCGACTTGAGTTTGTAGCGGCATGAACCGAACGCGCCCGCCGGCGTGCTGCGCAGTGCGGCGATGGCCGCCGCTGATTCGCGCCCGGTGTCTATCAGGTCCTCGGTCAGCGCACCGATGATGCCGTTGCGCCCGGCATAGACCTTGCCGATACGGTCCTTGTGTTTCCGGGCCATTTCAATGACCCCGCAGGCGGAGGCATTGATGACGGCCGAGACGCCGCCCGACTGTGCGTAAAACGCGTTTGCTGTTTCCATTTCAGACCTCCAGGGCGCGCGTTACCACCTCGCGCACATCGTTGCTCAGATCGGGCTTCGCGGCCACGCGCGCGATGGCCTCGCGCGCCGCACTGCGGTAGGGCTCGGCGAGTTTGCTCCAGCGGTCCAGCGCGCGCGCCAGCCGCGCCGCCACCTGCGGGTTGAATGCGTCGAGCTCCAGCACGCGATCGCTCCAGAACACATAACCGGCGGCGTCGGCGCGGTGGAAGGCGCCCGGATTGGCGCTGCAATAGCTGAAGATCAGGCTGCGTGCGCGGTTCGGGTTGCGCAGGTTGAAGTCGGGGTGTTTCATGAGCTGGCGCACCAGCGGCAGCACATGGCCGGAGCGGTCCGGCGCACCGGCCTGCAGGGCGAACCACTTGTCCAGAACCAGCGCGTCGTCCTTGAACAGCGCATGGAACTTTTCCAGGGCCGGCGCCGCCAGGGCATGGCCACTGACGACCAGGGCGGAGAGTGCGTTCATGCGGTCCGTCATGTTGCTGGCAGACTTGAAGCGCTGGTAAGCCTTGCCCGGCCAGACCTCGCCGCCTGTCGGATCGGACGCGGCCGTGGCCTGGATGCACAACATGCCGAGCGCCATGCCCGCAAGCGCGCGGCGTCCACTGGATACCGGGTCAGGCCGGTAGGCGCCGGTGGCCTGGTGTGTCTCGTATGCCCACGACCAGTCGTCCTGCAGGCCACC
>JANMKM010000683.1:0-6717 GCA_031372035.1 Rhodoferax sp.
ACCGAAGCCGACGCGCAGGTCGTTGAGCTTCTTGCTGTAGCCGCCACGGGTGATGATGTTGATGGTGCCGGCAATGGCCCGGGCACCGGTCTCGGCGGTGGGGGCACGCAGGATCTCGATGCGCTCGATCTGTTCGGGTGAGAGCTCGTTGAGCGAAAAGCCGCGCGCCACGGTTTCACCATCGATCAGGATCTGGGTGTAGCCGCCGCCCAGGCCGCGCATTTGCGGCGCGCCGCCGCGTCCCGGGCGCCCCGGCATCGTGACCCCGGGCAGCCGCTTGAGCAACTCGCCCATGGTGCTGTCGCCAAAGCGCTCGATCTCCTCGCGCCCGACGATGATCTTGCTGGCCGTGGACTGGCGCCGGGCCTGGGTCTCGTCCAGTGCGGTGCCGGTGATGGTGACGCTTTGCAGTTGCTGGCCGGGACGCAGTGGGCCAGTGCGCGCCGGTGTGGCTGTGCCGGCAACTGGCTTTACCGGGGCGGCTGGTTCCGTACTGGCAGGGGCATCTGGCTGCTGCTGCGGCGTGACGTCCTGCGCCCCGGACGGTACAGCGGCAGCCAGTGCCAGCGCGCCCAGCAGCAGGCCGGGCAGTGACTGGCGCGCGCTGCTGGAATATGGGAGAGCGATGGGCATCGGATCGATTATCAAAGTGCCGTGTAAAGACGGCATGAACCGGCAGCAGGCCTGGCGCCTGCAATCCCTCACAGGCTGGCTTCAACCCGTTTGCGCAGTACGGGCGTGATTTCGGGCAGAAGGCCGAACCAGGCCTGGAACGCTGGCCGGGCCTGGTGCAGCAGCATGCCCAGGCCATTGACGGTGGGATTGCCGCGGGTGCGGGCCGCGGTCAGCAATGGCGTTTCCATCGGGACATAGATTACGTCCGACACCACAGCGTGCCGTGGCAGCAGCTCCAGGCTGAGGTCGAGGTCGGGCTGGCCCGCCATGCCCTGGTTGGTGGTGTTGACCAGCAGGGCGCAGTCGCGTACGGCCTCGTGCCGCAGCTCCCAAGGCAGAGCGCGCACCGGCGCACCAAACTCGGTTGCCAGCAACTCGGCGTTGTCCAGTGTCCGGTTGACGACGCGGACCTCACGGGCACCACGTTCGGCCAGACTGACGATGACGGCGCGGGCCGCACCGCCGGCTCCAAGCACCGTCACCGGCCCGGCATCGGCGCGCCACTGCGGTTGCGCCTCCAGCAGGCTCTGGATGAAGCCGAAGCCGTCATTGTTCAAGCCTTTGGTGCTGCCGTCGGCACCAACCACGATGGTGTTGATCGCGCCCATGCGCCGCGCCACCGGATCCACGCTGTCCACCCACTGCATGGCCGCCACCTTGTGCGGGATCGTGAGGTTGCAGCCGGCAAAACCCAGCGCCACCAGACCCTGGATGCCACTGGCCAGGCGGTCCGGCAGCACCGGCAGCAGCACGTAGGCGCCGCGCAGCCCGTAGTGGTCGATCCAGTAGTTGTGCAGCAGGGGGGAGCGTGAATGCGCGACCGGCCAGCCCATCACGCCAGCAGTTGTGTAGCGGTGTTCCATAAGTTGTGTATCTTCGCCGAAGCCCGATTGCTAGCGGTCAGGCCCGTGGCGGCGGCAACACACGGGCAGCCACCTGCTGGATCATCTCCAGCATGGCTTGCTGGGTCAGGGTGGTGGTGCGCCCGGCGGCGGTGGCCAGCGCCAGCTTGCTTACCAGCCGCGGCCGCACGATCGGCCGCATGCTGAACAGACTCGGGTCAGTGGCGGTGCGAACCGCGTACTGCGGCAAGATGGCATGGCCGGCGCCGTCGGCCACCAGGTCCAGCACGGCACCGATGCCGTCGATTTCCAGGCTCACGCGGGGCTTGCAGCCGATGCCCGCCATCTGGGTCTCCACCACCATCCGGATTGCGTTGGGCCGGCTCGGTATCACCAGCGGCAGCGCGGCCACGTCTTTGAGTGCAATGGGCGTTGGCCAGCTGGCGCGCGCGGTGGCCCTGGCACTGGCCGGGCGCAGTCCCACCAGGTACAGCTCCTCCTCCATGAGCGGCAGCGTGTCCAGGTCGCTGGAGGGCTGTGGGTTGTAGAGCAGGGCGATGTCCAGGCGCCCGGCCAGCAGCCACTCCTGCATGGTGATGCTCAGGCCTTCACTGATCGACAGGGCGGCGCTGGGCAGAAGGCGGCGGAACTCACGCGTCAGCGGCACGGTCAGCATCCGGGCGATGCTGGGCGGCAGGCCGAGAGCCACCCGGCCGGCCAGGGCGCCGCGGACCCGGCCCAGGTCTTCCCGGGCCCGCTCCACCTGGTGCAGAATGCCGCGGCCGTGTTCCAGCAGCAGCTTGCCGGCTTCGGTGGTGGTGACGCCGCGGCCATTGCGCAACAGCAGGTTCTGCCGCAACTCCACCTCCAGCAGCCGCACCTGGCGGCTCAGCGCCGGTTGGGCGATGGACAGCACACCGGACGCCCGCGTGAAGCTGCCGAGCTCGGCCACGCGGACGAAATACTCCAGCTGTTTCAAATCCAAGGTCTTGCTCCAAAGCGCATAGCTGTGTCCCAACAATGCCGATATGGTATATCAGCTAGAGGCCCGCCGGCCATTGCTGCCAATGCGCTGCGCGGCCCACAATCCAGGGATGCAGACACCGATTCCGGCCCTGTTCATGCGGGGCGGCACATCCCGCGGGCCCTTCTTTCTGGCAGACGACCTGCCAGCGGACATTCCCACGCGGGACAAGGTGCTGCTTTCCGTGATGGGTTCACCCGACAAACGCCAGATCGACGGTATGGGCGGCGCCCATCCGCTGACCAGCAAGGTCGGTATCGTCAGCCTGAGCAAGACGCCTGGTGTGGCTTTGGATTTCCTGTTTGCCCAACTGCAACCGGACAAGGATACGGTCGACACCACGCCCAACTGCGGCAACATGCTGGCCGCTGTGGTGCCCTTTGCGCTGGAGCGCGGCTTGATCGCGGCTCAGGGCGACAGCACCACAGTGCGGGTGCTGACACTGAACACCGACATGCAGTGCGACATCACCGTGCCCACGCCCCTGGCTGCCGACGGGCTGCGGCACGTGGAGTACGCGGGAGACGCGCGGATTGACGGCGTGCCCGGCACCTCGGCCGCCATCACCATCAATTTCCTGGACACGGCCGGCTCGGTGGCGCCGGGCCTGCTGCCCACCGGCCGGGTACTGGACCTGATCGACGGCGTCGAGGTGACCTGCATTGACAACGGCATGCCGCTGGTGATGTTCCAGGCCAGCGCTGTGGGCCGTACTGGCTACGAGAGCGTGGCCGAGCTCAATGCCGACACGGAGCTGAAGGCCCGGATCGAGCGGCTGCGGATTGCCTGCGGCCATGTGATGCAGTTGGGCGACGTGACGACCAAGAACTACCCGAAGATGACGTTGATCGCGGCGCCGCGCAGCGGCGGCGCCATCTGCACCCGCAGCTTCATCCCGCATGTCTGTCATGACGCCATTGGCGTGTTGGCGGCGGTGACTGTGGGCACGGCCTGCGTGCTCGATGGCTCGGTCTGCGAGGGCGTGGCGGTGATGCCGGCAGGCAACCCCAAGACCGTGTCGGTGGAGCATCCGACGGGCGAATTCAGTGTCGAGCTGGGGCTGGACCCGGCCAATCCACAGAACGTAACCCGGGCCGCGTTGCTGCGCACGGCGCGGTTGCTGATGCGCGGTGAGGTTATGGTGCCGGCGGCGGTCTGGAGCGGGGAAGGGCAATGATTTTCATGGAAGCCGCCATTGCGGGCACGGGAGACAAGTGATGGGTCTGATCATTGACTGCCACGGCCACTACACCACCGCGCCCAAGGCGTTGGAGACCTGGCGCAACCGCCAGATTGCCGGCATTCAGGACCCGGCCAGTGCGCCCAAGGTGTCGGAGCTGAAGATCAGTGACGACGAACTGCGTGAGTCGATCGAGAACAACCAGCTGCGTCTGATGCGAGAGCGCGGCAGCGATGTCACGCTGTTTTCGCCCCGCGCCAGCTTCATGGCACACCACATCGGCGACTTCCAGGTGTCCTCGACCTGGGCTGCGATCTGCAACGAACTCTGCTTTCGCGTCAGTCAGCTTTTCCCGAAGCATTTCGTGCCGGTGGCGATGCTGCCGCAGTCGCCCGGTGTGGACCCGGCAACCTGCATCCCGGAATTGGACAAATGCATCCAGCAGTATGGCAATGTCGGCATCAACCTGAACCCCGACCCATCGGGGGGCCACTGGAATGCGCCGCCGCTGTCGGACCCGTACTGGTTCCCGATCTACGAGAAGATGGTCGAGTACGACATTCCAGCCATGGTCCATGTGTCGACCAGCTGCAACCCGGCTTTCCACACCACCGGCGCGCACTACCTGAACGCCGACACCACGGCCTTCATGCAGTGCCTGACCTCGGACCTGTTCCAGCGCTTTCCGAAACTGCGCTTCCTGATACCGCATGGCGGCGGCGCCGTGCCCTACCACTGGGGGCGTTTCCGCGGCCTGGCGCAGGAGCTGAAGAAACCGCTGCTCTCCGAGCATCTGCTGCATAACATCTACTTCGACACCTGCGTTTACCACCAGCCGGGCATTGATTTGCTCAATACCGTGATCCCGGTCAAGAACGTGTTGTTTGCCTCGGAGATGATCGGTGCTGTGCGCGGTATCGACCCCGAGACCGGCAACTACTATGACGACACCAAGCGCTACATCACGGCGTCGAAGATTCTGAGCGCTGCTGACCGGCAACAGATTTTCGAGGCCAATTCCCGGCGCGTGTTTCCGCGGCTGGATGCGGTGCTGAAGCAACAAGGCAGATAGGAGATGGGTATGAACAACCTGGGCATCGTCAAACGCAATATCGTGCGCGCTGACAAACTGGCGGTGGACAAGCTGGGGCGCTTTGGCGTGGCCACCATCCATGAAGCCATGGGCCGGGTCGGGCTGATGAAGCCCTACATGCGGCCGGTCTACCCCGGTGCCCACCTGTGCGGCACGGCCGTGACGGTGCTGCTGCAGCCGGGCGACAACTGGATGATGCACGTGGTGGCGGAGCAACTGCGTCCCGGCGACGTGGTGGTGGCGGCCTGCACCAGCGAAAACGAGGACGGCTTCTTCGGCGATCTGTTGGCAACCTCGTTCCGGGCCCGCGGCGCCGTAGGTCTGGTGATCGATGGTGGCGTGCGTGACGTGAAGGACCTGGGCGAGATGGTTTTTCCGGTGTTCAGCCGTGCCATCCACGCCAAGGGCACGATCAAGGCCACGCTGGGCTCGGTCAACATTCCCGTGGTCTGTGCCGGTGCGCAGGTCAACCCCGGTGACGTGGTGATTGCCGACGCCGACGGCGTGGTGGTGGTGCCCGCAGCTGTCGCGTCGCAGGTGGCTGATGCGGCCGAGGCGCGCGAAGCCAACGAGTCCGAGAAGCGCGCCAAGCTGGCGGCCGGCGTGCTGGGCCTGGACATGTACAACATGCGGCCTGCACTGGAGAAGGCCGGCCTGAAGTACATCGACTGAGCTCCTCTGCGAATGGCAACCTTGCTCTTGCGGTCTCGTGTTGCCACTTGGATGGCATTCCTCGTCGCTGTTGCGCCAGCCGTCGGCCTGGCCCAGGCCTATCCCGCCAAACCGATCAAGGTGGTGGTGGGCTACGCCGCCGGTGGCGCCGTTGACATCGTGGCCCGCACCATGGGCCAGAGCATGTCGGCCAGCCTGGGCCAGCCGATGATCGTGGAGAACAAGCCCGGCGCTGGCACCAACATTGCCGTCAAGTCGGTGATCGACGCGCCGGCCGATAGCTATACGCTGATGCTGGCAGCCAATGCACTGGCCGCCAATATGTCGCTGTACCAGCCGGCACCGTTTGACGCCGAACGTGAGCTGGTGCCGATCGCCCTGGTGGGCCGGGTGCCGGTGGTGATTGCGATGAATGCCAACGCGCCCTTTGCCAGTGTGGCCAAGCTGATCGAGGCCGCCCGCGCCAAGCCCGGCTCCATCGCTTTCGCCTCGCCGGGCAACGGCTCGACGCCGCACATGGCGGTCGAACTGTTTGCCCGCGCCGCTGGCATTTCGCTGCAGCACATTCCGTACCGCGGTGGCGCCCCGGCCATCACCGATGTGATCGGCGGCCAGATGCCGCTGGTGGCGGTCAATGCGCTGGAAGCGCTGCCGCATGTGAAAAGCGGCAAGCTCAAGGCGCTGGCGGTCCTGAGCACGACGCGCAGCAGCATTTTTCCGGATACACCGACGATTGCCGAGTCCGGCTTCGCCGGCTTCGAGGCTTCGGTCTGGTACGGCTTTGTGGCGCCGGCTGCCACGCCGAAGCCGATCGTGGCACGGCTCCATGCCGAGGTGCAAAAGGCCCTGCAGACGCCCGAGGTGCGCGAGCGCATGGCGGCCGCAGGTGGCGAGGTGGCGGCCGGTACGGCTGAGCAGTTTGGCGCCTTGCTGCGCTCGGAGCGGGTGCGCTACGAGAAGCTGGTGCGCGAGGCCAATATCAAACCCGATTGAAGCAGAAAGCATCCATGGAATTCACCAAGACCCCCGGCTGGCTGGACTGGTACGCCGGCCCCAGCAAGCCGCAATTCCGGGTGCCGGCCGGCAGCGTGGACGCGCATTGCCATGTGTTCGGCCCGGGCCATCTGGTCCCGTTCGCACCCGAGCGCAAATACACGCCCTGTGATGCCTCGCGCGATCAGCTGGTTGCGCTGCGGGATCACTTGGGGTTCGAGCGCAACGTGGTGGTGCA
>JANMKM010000742.1:0-4611 GCA_031372035.1 Rhodoferax sp.
GCGCCGTCGGGCCCGAAGCCCAGGCCCGAGATCTCGTTCTGGTTGATGTTTTGCTCGCGCGTGTCGATGCGTCTGAGCTCGGTGAGCACGCCCGTGCCGTCGATGCGGTACTCCACCAGTTGCGCCCCACCATTGGCCGCCCCGAGCCACAGGTGCCCCGTGGCCGGATCGATGGCCAGGCCCGACCAGCTCTGGATGTTGAACGGCGCCGTGATCACCGCCAGCTGCGCCCCCGTGGTGGCGCTGAGCTCGATGATGCGGTTGCCTGGCCCGTTGGTCTCGGTGATGTAGATGTGCCCGTTGGCCGGGTTGTAGACCCCACCGACGCTGTCATAGTTGGCGTCCAGCGTCAGGCTGGCAATCACCGCTCCGGTGGTGGGATTGAGCGCCAGCACCCGGTCCGGACTCGGGTAGCCGTTGAACACCAGCAGGCTGCCCGCAGGCACGCTGGTGGCTCCCAGCGTCATCTGCGCCGACAGCACCTGCAGCCCCAGGTAGTTGAACGCATAGGGCGTGCCGAAGTCGCCCGTCATGGTGATGGTCTGCAGCACCTGCCCCGTGGCCGCATCGATGCGCAGCAGATGCCCCGGGTTGCCCTGGTCTCCCACCCACATCTCGCCCGCCGCATTGAGTGCCACGTCTCCCAGGTTCGTGCCCTCCACGCTCACGCGCACCGTGTTCAGCGCAAAGGCTGCGCTGGTGCCACCAGCGGTGGTGACCGTCACGTTGCCCAGCCCGTGGCGCGGCAGCGCCGTGCGGTTGATGTAGGCGCTGCGGTTTTGCTCCACGCTGTCGTAGTACACGTCGATGTTGTTGGGGTCCGCCGGTGTGTCCGTGGCCGTGGCACCGGCAAAGCTGTAGCTGCTCGCACCCTCCACATAACCCGAGCCGAGCAGCACCGTGCGGTCCTGGATGTCGATGCCGCTGATCGTGGGCACGATCTGCAGCAGCGGCTGCGAGGCCGAGCCAAAGACCTGCAGCGTAAAGGCTCCGTTGACGTAGATCGGCAGCACCAGCGTGGCGCTGGTGCCGTCCACCGCCGCCGCACTCGGGCTCAGGCGGATCATCTGCAGCGTGCTGTTGGTGTCCACAAAGCGCAGCAGCACATCGGTGCTGGTGTTCAGCCCCGAGCCCTGCAGCACAATGGCCTGCCCGGCATTGGCCGAGGCCTGCGCCCCGTCCGTGGGCGTGCCCGACAGCGCCACCGCATTCACACTGCCCAGGTTGACGCTGTAGCTCGCGCTCGTGCCCCCAGCGGTCTTGATGCTGATCGCCCCAAACACCCCGTTGCTCAGCGGCACCGTTACCCGTGCATACCCATTGCTGAAGTTCTGGTTGAGCGTGTAGTCATAGCGGTCAAACACGTCCGGCCCCGTGCCCGTGCCCGCATCGAGCACCGTGCGGCTGCCAAAGCGGTACTCCGAGTTGCCACCCTCCACAAACCCCGTCCCCGCCAACAGCACCTGCGCACTGCTGCCATCGGCAGAGACCGACTCCACCTGAATGTCCGTCACCGTGGGCAGAATCTGCAGCGCCACGGCGTTGGTGGCACCCACCACCCGCACCATACCGCTGACCACATTGATCGGCACCACCAGCTGCACCTCCGTGCCCTGGGCATTGACCGCATTGGGTCGCACGATCTGCTCGCCACGGCTGCCGTTGCTGTCAATGATCTGGAACACCACATCGGTGCTGGCATCCAGGCCGCTGCCCTGCAGCGTGATGGTCTGGCCCGGATTGGCCGAGGCCAGTTGCGCATCGGCCGCAGTGCCGCTGCCGGCACTGGCCACCAGGGCACTGAAGCCGATGCCAAAGGCCGCACTGGTGCCGCCGACAGTGCTCACCCGGACCTGGCCCGTGGGCGCCCCAACAGGCACCGTGAGGTTGATGCGCGTGGCCGTGTTGTAGACATCGAGCCCGTAGTTGCGGGCCACATCGTCCACGCCCTGCGCCCCGAGCAGCACCGTGCTGGCACCTTCGGCAAAGCCGCTGCCAACCAGCACCAGGGTGCTGCCGGTGTAGGTGCTGCCGCTCATGGTCAGGTCAGTGAGCGTGGGCACGATCTGCAGCAGCACGCCACTGTTGTCGCGCTCCAGGCGCACGCGCCCGGTGGTGGCATCACCAGGCACCACCACCGTCATGGTCTGGGCACCCAGATTGATACCGGTGGGTGTGGCCACGGTCTCGTACAGGTTGCCACTGTCATCGAGCGCGGTGAACACCAGCCGGTCATTGGCCACCAGGCCGCTGCCCGAGACGGTGATCGTCTGCCCGGTGTTGGCCGCGGCCACCGCAGCGTTGGCCGCAGTGCCGCTGGCCGCCGTGGCGCTGATGCCCGTGAGGTGGCTGGCACCGGCAGCAAAGCGCTCCAGGCTGAGCGTGTAGGTGCCGAAGTAGCCGGCGTCATTGCCCGAGCCAGCCACCTTGGGGTCGTAGCTGGTGTTGCTGTAGCCGCTGATGCCGATGTAATAGGTGCCCACAGCGGGCGCCGTCCAGCGCTGCGGCGTGTTGCCGCTGCCGGGGTTGAAGTACGGCGGCTGCAGCAGTTGCGCGCCCGCAGCGTCGAAGATACGCACGTAGGCATACAGGCTGGCCGCGTTCGCCAGGTTGAAGCTGAGCTGGTCCCCGCCATTCATATTGAGCCGGTACAGGTCCACATCCTTCGGGCTGGCGTTGGGCAGGCTGGCGTTGATGTTGAGGCTCTGGTTCAGTCCCATACCCGTATCCAGCGCCGTGGCCAGGGTGTCGCCCACATCCGCCACTGGCGTGAGGTCGGCCAGCGCGGTGACGTTGCTGGTGCTGCGCAGCGTGAAGCTGCCGCCTGCCGTGGAGACGGTGATCACTCCGGCACCCACCCCCGTGGGCACGGTCAGGCTCAGCAGTTGCTGATCCGCGTAGCCGTTGACGCCGTCGTTGATGGTGCGCACGCCAAAGGAGCCCACGCCGCGTCCATCGATGGCGATGGCCAGGTCGTTGGCGGTCAACCCCGTGCCTTCGAGCACGATGCTGTTGCCCGTGGCAACGCTGCCGCCGACCGCGCGCAGCGTAGGCACCACCTGCAGGTTGAAGCTGGCACCACTGCCCAGCACACTCACCGCACCGGTGCGCGCCAGGGCCGGCACCACCACGCTGAGCGTCTTGCCGTCGCCACTGGCGCTGCCCGTGCGCGTGAGGGTGCCCAGGGTGCCGGTGTCGTCCAGACCCACGAACTGCACCAGGGTGCTGTTGTTCAAGCCCTGGCCCTGCAGCACGATGGTCTGGCCGGTGACGGCCGAGGGCGCGCCGGCATTGGCCGGGATGCCCGCGGCCGCGCTGGCCACGATGCCGCTGAAGACGCTGACCGGCTGCACGCCGAAGTTGGCCGCAATCTCGGCCCAGCCGCCTTCGGTGGTGATGCGGATCGGCCCATCGAGCGTGCGCGGCGCCACCACGGTCATGCTGTCGTTGCGTGCGCCCGTGACGTCCATCGGCCCCAGGTTGGTGGCCGTATCCACCAGTGCCACACCACCGATGCTCACCGTGGATGCACCTTCCATGAAGCCGGAGCCTCGCAGGTAGAACTGGCCATCCTCGCCCGGACGGCTGGTGTCGATGTTGCTCAGCGTGGGCACCACCTGCAAGCGGATACCGGCGCTGGCGCGCAGGCTCTGCGCGTCGTAGAAGTCGGGGTAGTTGGCCAGCGTCTCGCGCAGCTTGCTCACGCCATCGACGCTGACATCAAACAGGTCCGGCCCGTTGGACGGGTGGTTGCCGTCCCAGCTGTCGAGCGCCAGCAGATCAAAGCTCAACGTGTAGGTCTGCCCGGCACTCAGGCCAGTCAGGCTGAGCACCTGGCTGGCGTTGTTGCTGAAGCGTCCGCTGAAGCGGCTGAAAGTGCCAGGGGCATCGCTGTTGACCGTGGCGTCACTCCACTGGGCCGAGGCTGCTGCGCTCTCGAAGTTGTCGGCAAAGACCGTGGTGCCGCCCTGCTTGACCAGCACGTTGTCAATACCCCAGCTCTCGTCGCCCAGACCGGTGAGGCCACCGTCGCTGAAGCGGATGCTGGCGTTGCTGCTGCCGGCCGTGAAGCTCACGCTCACGTTGCGGTACACCGCATCAGCATAGCTGTTGAAGCCCAGGTCGCGCGAGCCCTGGTTGACCACGCGCACATCGCCCGTGGTGGCCGCATCGGGCACCATCACCTGCAGCCGTGTACCAATGGCGTTGATGACTAGCGGCGCTTGCGAGACCACGCGGGTGTTGCCCTCGGTGTCGCGGATGTTGAACAGCACGCGGGTGCCGGCACCGAAGTTGCTGCCCAGCAGCTCGATCACCTGCCCGACATTGGCTGCGGCCTGCGCGGCGTTGGCGGCCGTGCCGTTGGAGGTCGTGGCTATCACCTGGCTGAGCGTGGCCGTGGGCACCGCCACGCTGTCGCGCGCGGTGTCGATGCGATAGATCTCGCCCTGCGTGGAGCTGACCCACAGGGCGCCGTCGGGCCCGAAGCCCAGGCCCGAGATCTCGTTCTGGTTGATGTTTTGCTCGCGCGTGTCGATGCGTCTGAGCTCGGTGAGCACGCCCGTGCCGTCGATGCGGTACTCCACCAGTTGCGCCCCACCATTGGCCGCC
>JANMKM010000584.1:0-4206 GCA_031372035.1 Rhodoferax sp.
GATCCAACCTAATCCTTTTTCAATGACTTCACGGTAGTTCGTCCGAATTTGACCAGGAGTCTTCCTAATGTATTGTTCAGCCCGAGCCCTACTTTCGCCGGTCAGGCGGTCGAGGTATCTGACTATCGCCATCGATGTTGCAGACTCGCCATCGGTCTCAAAATTTGGCGGGAGCGCGGTCCATATCGCATGAGAGATGACCTTCGAACTGGCCCAGCCAGATAGGTCATGTACACATTTTGGAGTTCGCTGGCCCACAGACCATCGGCCGATGTGCTGTTCTTGATTTTTTGCCCCTATCCCTTCGCGTTCGGCAAGGGCCTCAACCGCACTCTGCAAATCGCAAACCTCAATTTTCGCCCAGAGGGAAGGAACTCTCGCGGCGTGCTCGGCCAAGACGAGAGTCATTCGCCCATCACGTGATTGCCGCAAGTACTCCACTTGCACATCAGGCCCGTCAATGCACCACCCTCCGACGATTGGCAGGCGTCTTGGATCCCAAACCAAGGAGCCCCAACCCAAACACGCAATCGCCATTCCAGGACCTCCTAGGCAAGCTACTTCCAGCACTCAACTGAGAAAGTCCATTTTCTAGCTTCGTCAGCTAAGTCAGCAGTAGATTTATCGAAAAAGTTAAATTGCCCTGATGCGAACTCCACCTGCTGAGCTGCCAGGAAGGCTCTTAGCGTCTGGCCTCCCACCGCAAAATTGGCGTTCTGTCCGACCGACCCAGTTGCATTGGCCATCTTCACGTCAGAAAGCTTCATGGATACGACGCCCACGATCTCCCCCTTCCTGTTCAACACAGGGCTGCCACTTGACCCCGGCTGAATCGGGGCCGTTATTTGGATTTGACTGGTGTTATTGCCAAGACCGGTGAGAGCGCTAATGATCCCTGGCGTCAGGTTTCCACCAGATGACAAAACCGCATTCAGCGGGAACCCAAATACCACGACCTCATCTCCTTGCCGCAGTCGAGAAGGGTCGGCAAAGACGGTTCCAGCATAGCTAGCATGATCGGCAAACTCAAGTAATGCCAAGTCATTTACTGCATCAGTTGCTCTGACCTTTGCAGCGTTGCCCCTCCCTTCGCGTCTCACCTCAATGCAACCAGCCACAACATGGAAATTGGTGATGGCTTGGCCCTTCTTGTTTACAGAGAACGCGGTCCCATTTCCTCGCTTCGTCAACTTACCACTCGAGGCTCCATCTAATATTCCAGTGGGACTACTCGCCGCTTCACGAACCAGTTGTATGCCGCCCTTCCAACCAGAAGACAAGCGCTGAGCTTCCGACTTTTCATCCTTGGTGAGTTGCAATTCAAATCGATCGCGATTTGATTGCGTCTCCTTGCTCCCAGACGTGCTTGCAAGATTGGTCCAAGCGTAGCCAAGCACCATATCCTTTGCAACGCCTTCCCCATTTGCGTACATCCATCCGATTGAGTGTTGTGCGGCACTACTACCTTGTACTGCGGCCTTCAAATACCATTCGGCAGCTTTCACGAAGTCTTTCGGAACACCGTCACCATAAAAGAGAGCCTTCCCGATTTCGTACTGTGCCTCAGTGTCGCCACCGTCGGCCGCTTTTGCCCACCAATCGCGCGCTTTTACTTTGTCTGGCTCCACTCCTAACCCTTCACTGTAAGAGCGCCCAAGCATGAATTGACCCCTTGAGCTATTTGCGTCAGCTGCCCTTTCAAAAAGCGAAACCGCTTGTTGCAGATCCTTTGCCACGCCCCTTCCATCGACGTGCATACTTCCAAGATGGACCAATGCAACGATGTTGCCGTGCGCAACGGCCTTCTGATACCAAATGGCCGCTTTTGCTTGGTCCTGTAGAGGCCCATCAACTTCCAGCGCGTACCCTATGTTCAGTTCAGAGTCACTATTACCTAGCGCCGCCGACCTTTCCCACAGACCGATTGCCTTCTTAATGTCTTGCAGGGTTCCGTCCCCAAGGTAGTAGCTCACAGCTAGCGCATGAATACCCTCACGACTACCTTGCGCCGCTGACTTCTCAAACCAGGCAAACGCTTTTTTTTCATCCTTTGGCAGACCGAGTCCTTTGCCATAGATTCTCCCTAGCTGATACTGCGCTTGAGCACTTCCGGCGTGCGCAGCGGCCTCGAACCACTCTCTGGCCTTGGTCAAGTCTTTCTCAATCCCAACGCCATCAAGAAATTTCTTGGCAAGCTTGACCTGAGCTTCAACATCGCTAGCCTGAGCACTTTTCGCCAGACCAACCATTTCAGCATCTTGAGGTGCGTCAGGCGTCCGATTGCAGCCAGCGCTGAGAATTGTCAACGAAACAGCAAGGCCACATCCAATCTTGAACAGTCCTCGTTCGCGCAAGCTGACAGATGTGTACATTTGCACTTCCCTTGGATTGACGCGCTTCCCACCACGGTGCGACGGCCTTTTGGAATATTACCCCCGCAAAGCCCGTCGTGTGACCAAGTAGAAGCTATTCCGACACGAACGCTGGCTACGACTGCTGCCGGCCGAAGAATTTATTGACTGCACTGCGCGCGATTGTTGCTTGAACAGGCCGCGCCGCTCGGCGCGTCGGTACCTCCTCCACATCTCGATAGGCCTGAGCAGCAGTTGGCGTGCTTGATCATCTGCTTGTGTCAAGCTGGTTGCGAGACCATTGACAAGAAGCACGATGTGAGTGCGCATATTCAGACTTCACCGGACGCAGCATCAATTTCGACGAGATTTGCACCAGCCGTTCTAGCTCAATCGAACCCGGCCGCCATCAATCCGTCGACCGGGTTCGACGACATGAACGTCGATAATCCTTTGTCGAAGCGGGCGTTGGCACGTCACGTCAGTACATTGCCAATGTCTGCCATGCGTAAAGCCCACACACCAGTGTGCGGCGATAGTGCACGGTCTGGGCAACAGGCATCAAGGAGACGTCCATGAGAAAACCAGAGACCGAACTGCACCAACATTCCAACGCCGACACCCACACGGTGTTCAACCAGGCGCCAGCCCTGCAGGACTACAACGCCTTCGAGACCGACACCGCGCTGAAGGAAGCCGTTGTCCGCGAAGGCGCGGCCTGGGCCCTGCCGCAGCTGGGGGAGTACGGCCAGCGCACCGGCAGCGCCGAGATGCAGCAATGGGGCTTTGACGCCAACGAGTTCAAGCCGCAGTTCTTCAGCCATGACCGCCTGGGGCATCGGGTGGACCTGGTCAAGTACCACGACAGCTACCACAAGCTGATGGCCATGGCGCTGGAAGGCGGCATCCATGCCAACCCCTGGACCACGCCGCAGGCGGGAGCCCATGTGGCGCGCGCCGCCCGCTCCTATTTGCAGGCGCAGGTGGATTCGGGCCACGGCTGCCCGCTGACCATGACCTTTGCCTCCGTGCCGGCACTGCAGACTACACCGGGACTGGCCGCGCAGTGGTTGCCCAAGATCCTGGCCAGTGGCTACGACCCACGCAACGTGCCCTACACCGAGAAGCAGGCCCTGACCATTGGCATGGGCATGACGGAAAAGCAGGGCGGCTCGGATGTGCGCAGCAACACCACGCAGGCTTATGGCGTGGGGCCGGAAGGGCCAGGGCAGGCCTTCGAGCTGGTGGGCCACAAGTGGTTCACCTCGGCACCCATGTGCGACGCCTTTCTGATGCTGGCACAA
This sequence comes from Rhodoferax sp., assembly GCA_031372035.1. Classification (GTDB taxonomy): domain Bacteria; phylum Pseudomonadota; class Gammaproteobacteria; order Burkholderiales; family Burkholderiaceae_C; genus CAISIP01. The sequence goes on from JANMKM010000584.1 coordinate 3,656, forward strand.
ACCGGTGGCGCGCTGTCCTGCTTCCTGGTGCCACGCTGGCGGCCCGATGGCGCCAAGAACCCGGTACAGGTGCAGCGGCTGAAGAACAAGATGGGCAACGTGTCCAACGCCTCCAGCGAAATCGAGCTGCGCGGTGCCCTGGGCTGGATGGTGGGCGACGAGGGCCGGGGTGTGGCCGCCATCATCGAGATGGTGGCGATGACGCGCTTTGACTGCATGGTGGGGTCGAGCGCCGGCCAGCGCCAGGCAGTGGCCCAGGCCATCCACCACTGCAGCCACCGCAGCGCCTTTGGCAAGCGGCTGACCGAACAGCCACTGATGCGCAATGTGCTGGCGGACCTGCAACTGGAGGTGGAAGGCTCGCTGGCGATCACGATGCGCATGGCCCGGGCGCTGGACAACCCGCAGGACCCGCACGACAGACTGCTGCTGCGCCTGGGCCTGCCGGTGGGCAAGTACTGGATCTGCAAGCGCACGCCGAACCATGCCTACGAGGCCATGGAATGCCAGGGCGGCAACGGCGTGATGGAAGACTTCATCCTGGCGCGGCT
>JANMKM010000219.1:0-5656 GCA_031372035.1 Rhodoferax sp.
TGCCGCTGTTTGGCATCGGGTTTAACGATGACAGCGATGCGCTGACCTTGGCAACACCAGATGGCCGGAGCATCGTGATCCAGCTTGCTGACGCGCTGTCAGCTGAGGTGAATGCCGAGCTCGCGACGCTGTTTCCGGCGCTTGGGCCCAACCCCGGGTATTTCCTCCAGCTTGCCACCACTGACACGCACTTTGGCACGCTTGGCGCGCATGCCCGTAATTGCAAACCGATGGGCTTCGTCCCGGATTTGGGCAATCAGCATCAGGGCTGCCGAGTCCCGCCCCAGGTAGATCTTCTCCCGTCCATCGGCAAACACCAGTTCCTCCAAGCCGACTTTGCGGCCCTCACCCTTTTCCACGCCCACAATCAATCCAAGATCGAGACCGAGTTCGGCGAACACCTCGCGCGCCTGTGACACCTGCCCCTTGCCACCATCGACCAGCACCAGGTCGGGCAAACGCAGCGTGGTCTGACTGGGTCCGTCACGCAGCGCCTGGGCCAGCTTGCCATAGCGGCGCAGCAACACCTGGCGCATCGCGGCATAATCATCGCCAGGCGTGATGCCATCGATGCTGTAGCGCCGGTACTCGGAGCTCTGCATCCTGTGGTTCTGAAATACCACGCAAGAGGCCTGGGTCGCCTCGCCCGCAGTGTGGGAAATATCAAAGCACTCGACCCGCAGGCTGTCCAGGTTCTCCAGGGCCAGGTCCAATGCACCGGCCAACGCCCGCGTGCGGGCCTGCTGCGAGCCCTCCTCCGCCAGCAACCGGGCCAGTTGCAAGTCGGCGTTGGTCTGCGCCATCTCCAGCCAGATGCGGCGTTGCTCACGTGGCTGATGGACCGCACTGATGCGCACACCCGACTGCACTGCCAGGGCGTCAATCAAGCCGGGGCTTACCGGCTGGCTGAGGACCAGGGAAGGCGGCACCGCAATCTGCAGATAGTGCTGGGCAATGAAGGCCTCCAATACCTGGACCTCCAGCGAGGCGCCAGCCGAAGCTGCTCCACCGCCTTCATCAACCAGGTCCATGCCGTTGGCCTCCTCCACATGCACGGGGAAATACGGTCGATCACCCAGATGACGGCCACCACGGACCATCGCAAGGTTGACGCAGGCACGTCCGCCCAGGATCCGGACCGCCAGGACATCCACGTCCCGGTCTGCCACGTTGTCCACAGACTGCTGGTGCAGCACATTCGACAAGGCGCTGACCTGGTTGCGCAGCTCTGCCGCCAACTCAAACTCCAGACGCTCGGCATGTGCCATCATCCGCGCCTCCAGTGCTTGCATCACCGCCTTGGCATCGCCGCGCAAGAACTCCTGCGCGTGGGCCACGTCACGGTCGTAATCTGCAGCGGCGATGTGGCCCACGCAGGGCGCCGAACAGCGTTTGATCTGGTACAGCAGGCAAGGTCGGGTGCGATTGCTGAAAACCGCGTCCTCGCAGGTACGCAGCCGAAACACCTTTTGCATCAGGACAATGGCTTCCTTGACCGCCCAGGCACTGGGATAGGGCCCGAAGTAGTGATGCTTCTTCTCGACCGCACCGCGGTAATAGGCAACGCGGGAAATGCGCCCCGGACCGCTGCTGCCTGTGACGCCGGTCATTTTCAGATAGGGGTAGCTCTTGTCGTCCCGAAAAAGAATGTTGTACTTCGGGTTGAGGGTCTTGATCAGGTTGTTTTCCAGCAACAGAGCTTCCGCTTCTGAACGCACCACCGTGGTTTCCATCCGCGCGATCTTGCTCACCATGTGACCGATGCGGGTGCCACCGTGGGTCTTCTGGAAATAGCTCGACACCCTCTTCTTCAGGTTGCTGGCCTTGCCCACGTAGAGCACACCATCCTGGGCATCAAAGTAGCGGTAAACGCCCGGCAAGGGCGGCAGGGCCGCAACCGCACGCAACAGTTCCGGCGGATGTGCCGGCAGCGCCGAGCCGGAGTCGTCAGAAATGTCGTCGGAAGCATGCATGTGCCGCTATTGTGGACAATTCGCGCCACATGCTCTGGAACATCTTCTGCAATGTCATCGACAACCACGGCGACGTGGGTGTCTGCTGGCGCTTGAGTGCCATGCTGGCCGGGCACGGCCAGCAGGTCCGCCTGTGGCTCGATGACCCGCGCGACCTCGAATGGATGGCTCCACTGCCTCGAGCCGCGGTGGAACGACGACACTGGAATCCGACCATCCGCTACCTGGCCGACGATGTTGGAGACGTGCTCGTTGAGGCCTTCGGCTGCAACATCCCCGAAGACTTCGTAACGCTGCACGTGGCAGCGGCCGCGGCCGACGGCCAGCGGCGCATCTGGATCAATCTGGAGTACCTCAGTGCCGAACCTGCAGCCTGGCGCAGCCACGGGCTGCCGTCGCCGGTGCGCCAGGCCCAGGGAGAAGGCGTGTCCAAATTCTTCTACTACCCCGGTTTTGTCGCAGCCAGCGGTGGCCTGCTCCGCGAGGATGACCTGCTGGAGCGGCGCGGACTGTTCGATCGTGAAGCTTGGCTGCACAACCTCGGAATTGCAATCGGCGACACCCAACTGATCAGCCTGTTCTGCTACGAGCCACGTTGCCTGGATCAATTGCTGCTGCAAATCGCGCGGGCGCCACGGCACAGTCGCCTGCTGGTGACCGCAGGCCGTGCTCAGGCCGCAACACGAGCCGCAGTTGCGCAGTTAAATGTCCAGGAACCCTCATGGAACAAGCGCGGAGCGCTATCATTTTCGATGATTCCACAGCTCACGCAAACTGATTACGACCATCTGTTGTGGGCCTGCGATATCAATTTCGTGCGTGGCGAGGATTCGTGGGTGCGCGCCGTGTGGGCGGGCCGCCCCATGGTCTGGCAATGCTATCCCCAGCAGGACCAGGCGCACCATGCCAAGTTGCAGGCCTGGTTGGACATGCTGCAGCCACCGGTGTCCTTGCGCCAGTTCCACCGCATATGGAATGCTGCCTCCGACGAGCCCTTGCCTGAACTCGAACCGGTGTCATGGTCCGCTTGTCTGATCCAGCTGCGTCAACAATTGCTGCAGCAACCCGACCTGTGCACCCGGCTGCTCCGATTCGTCGCGGAAAAACGCTAAAATGCAAGGCTTTGTGAGGCACGCGGCAACACTGCCACGTTGAATCACCTCCTGTCGTACAACCCAGGTCGCCCCGCCATGGCCCGGGGCGGCCAACCCGGAAAAGACTGTTATGAAAATCGCCCAAGAAATCCGCGCCGGCAACGTCATCATGCATGGCAAGGATCCCATGGTTGTACTGAAGACCGAATACAGCCGCGGCGGCCGCAACTCCGCCACGGTACGGATGAAGCTCAAGAGTCTACTGAACAATTTCGGCACCGAAGTGGTGTTCAAGGCCGACGACAAGATGGATCAGGTCATCCTGGACAAGAAGGAGTGCACCTACTCCTACTTCGCCGATCCGATGTATGTGTGCATGGACAGCGAATACAACCAGTACGAAGTGGAAGCTGAGAACATGGGCGATACGCTGAACTACCTGGAAGACGGCATGCCACTGGAAGTCGTGTTTTACGACGGCAAAGCCATCTCCGTGGAACTGCCTACCAGTGTCGAACGCGAAATCACCTGGACCGAGCCCGCCGTCAAGGGCGACACATCTGGCAAGGTTCTCAAGCCCGCCAAGATTGCCACCGGTTTTGAGATCGGCGTGCCAATCTTTGTGGCTCAGGGCGACAAGGTGGAAATCGACACCCGCACCGGCGAATACCGCCGCCGCGTCTGATCCCACCCCTACACTGCGCTGCCTAGCAGTCCCCTGAAGGCTCCTCTCGGGGCCTTTTTTATGCCGCAAAATGTGTCCATGGAAAACACCCAAGACCTGACCGAACGTCGCTTGGCCGATGCCTGGGCGGAGTTGCAAAGCCATGCCGACAGCGGCGGACCACTCCATGCCGATGCTTATCGGCTGGCCTTTGCCGACCCGGAATTCCTGTTGCGGCGCGAGACCCGCGGTATCCGCATACAGCTGGAGATGCTCAAGCCCGATCTGGAGCAGTCCGCTCTGGGCATCGAAAACACCGTCGTGGTCTTTGGCAGCGCGCGCTTTTGCCCACCGGAGGAGGCTGCGGCTGCCATGGCTGCTGCCCTGGCCAGCGCCGACCCGGCCGCCGGCGCCCGTGCCCGACAGCAGCAGCGCCACGCCCACTACTACGAGCAGGCTAGGCAGTTTGCTCGCCTTGTTGCCAGCTATGGCGCTGAGCTGCCACCACAGGACAAGCTGTTCATCTGCACCGGTGGCGGGCCGGGAATCATGGAGGCAGCCAATCGGGGGGCACATGAGATGGGCGCGCCCACGCCGGGCCTGAACATCGCGCTGCCCCATGAGCAACGTGCCAACCCCTATGTCACACCATCGCTGAGCTTCAAGTTTCACTATTTCGCGCTGCGCAAGATGCACTTCATGATGCGTGCCAAGGCGCTGGTGGCGTTTCCGGGCGGATTCGGCACTCTCGACGAATTGTTTGAGGTCATCACGCTGGTCCAGACACGCAAGGCCAAACCTGTGCCCATCGTGCTGTTTGGCACGGACTTCTGGCGTCGCCTGGTCAATTTCGACCTGCTGATCGAAGAAGGCACGATCTCGCCGCAGGACATGGACCTGATCCAGTTTGTGGACGACGCGCAGGCCGCCTGGGATGCGATACGCAGCTTCTACCGCTTGTGAGTGCCGGCCTGTCCTGACTGGGGTCGCAACAGCCAGGCGGATCGGGCTCCGGCACCGACCATCAAGCCAACGCACCAAAACACCACTGACACTCCGACCACAGCGCCGGCGGTCCCAAACAGCACCGGCATCAGGACGCTCGAAGCGTTGATAGCCATCAGCCGCAGTCCCAGCGCCTCGCCGTGACGCTCTTCCGGCGTGATCTGGTGCAACGTGCTCATGATCATGGGTTGCACCGAACCCAGGGCCAAACCGAGCAGCACGGAGCAGGCACCCATGGCCAGTGCCCCTTGCAGCATCGGGTAGAGCGCAAACAGCACGGCCGTGACCAGCATCGCAGCGCTTACCACCACCCACTCATGCAGCCGGGCCGCGAACACCGGCAGCGCCACCCGAACCAGGGCTGCGGCAACGGCAAAGGCCCCGAGGATGGCACCGATGACGGATGCACTGAAGCCACGCTCGTGGCCCAACACAGGTACCACAAAGGTGTGCACATCCCAGCAGGAAGCCAGTAGCCAATTCACCAGCAGCAGGCGGCGCATCAAGGGCTCGCGCACCAGGAGCCAGGCGGAAGCAGCCGTTTGCTCCGGCGGCGACACCGGCGGCAGTTCCACAGTGCGGCGTACCCAAAGCCAGGCGATCAGCGGCAGCACCGCCATCAGCAGAAATGCAGCGCGAAAGCCGTTGTCGTCACCCGCCTGTCCGCCGAACGCGACGCTCGCGTAATCAATCATCAGGCCGGCACCCAGCGGCCCCAGAAAACTGGAGACAGCCGGGCCGATGGCCAGCCAGCTGAACACACGCTTGAGTTCTGTGGGATTGGCCGCCGCCCGGCCGACATGACGCTGCAGGGCGATCGAGGCCGCACCAGTTGCGCCACCGGTCATCAGGGCGCTCATGCACAGCACCGGAAACACCGGGAATGCAACGGCGAGGGCCGCACCCGCGCAGGCTGCCCA
>JANMKM010000595.1:0-2714 GCA_031372035.1 Rhodoferax sp.
CTACCTTGGCTGAATTTACAGACGATGTAATTGACTACAGCGGCTTAAAAGAATTTAGAAACAATACATGGCAGCGACAATTACATTTGTTTGAAGTACCTTTTTATTATATTGAATATGGTATTGCTCAACTCGGTGCCAACGAGGTGGGGCTGTTCAATGTGGTTCAGGCGATGAACCGCTTTGCCAGCAACCCGCTGGACGACGCCAGCTTCTGGAAGCCGGCGCCCTTGCTGGCTCAGTTGGCCGCAGCCGGCAAGACCTTCAGCTGACGCCAGGCAGGCCCGGCGATGATCAAGCGGATTGCCATCGGCCTGGGAGCCATGCTGCTCCTGCTGGTGGCGGTCATCGCCATCAATACGCTGCGCCAGGGCTCGCGCCAGATCGAGGTGGCGCCGATGCCGGCGCTGACGCTGGACCAGGCGGGCGCCGCTGAGCGCCTGGGTGAGGCGATTCGCCTGCGCACCGTGTCGTCGCGTGAAGATCCGAAACTGAATGCCGAGCAGTTCCAGCAACTGCATGCCCTGCTGGCGCAGCGCTTTCCCAAGGCCCACGCCACCCTCAAGCGCGAGCTGGTGGGCGACCTGAGCCTGCTCTACACCTGGCCCGGCAGCGACCCCAAGGCGCTGCCGATATTGCTCATGGGGCATCAGGACGTGGTGCCGATCGCCCCAGGCACCGAAGCCAAGTGGACAGTGGAGCCCTTCTCCGGTGCCGTCAAGGACGGGTTCATCTGGGGCCGGGGCACCTGGGATGACAAGGGCAGCATCCTGGCGCAGATGGAGGCCATCGAGCTGCTGGTGGCCAGCGGCTACCAGCCCCAGCGCACGGTCTATTTCGCGTACTGCGCCGATGAGGAAGTCGGTGGCCTGCGCGGTGCGGCGAAGATCGCGGCACTGCTCAAGGAGCGCGGCGGACGGCTGCAGATGGTGCTGGACGAAGGCCTGCTGATTGCAGACGGCATCCTGCCAGGTCTGAGCCGTCCGGCAGCGGTGGTAGGCGTGGCGGAAAAGGGCTACATGTCAGTGGTGCTCAAACTGCCGGCCACCCCGGGTCATTCATCGATGCCGCCGCCCAAGGGCACCAGTGCCATCGCCATGATGAGTGCCGCCCTCAAGCGCATCGACGACGAGCAAATGCCGGCCGGCATCCGGGGCGTGGCGGCCGACATGTTTGCCACGCTGGCACCGGAAATGGCAGGTTTCACCCGGTTGGCGATGTCCAACCTGTGGTTGTTCGGCCCGGTCGTGCAAAAGCAACTGGAGGCCGGTGCCAGCACCAACGCCTTGTTGCGCACCACCACCGCACTGACCATTGCACAGGCCGGCAACAAGGAGAACGTGTTGCCGGGCGAGGCACAGGCCACGGTCAACTACCGGCTGCTGCCGGGCGACACCAAGGCTGTGGTGCTCGAGCGTGCCCGCGGCCAGGTGACGCAGGCCGTGGGCGGTGACCGGTTCGAACTGTTCGCGCTGCCCGGTGCCGCCGAGGCCTCCAAGGTGTCACCCAGCGATGCACCGCCATTTTTGCTGATCAACCGCACCGTGCGCGAGGTGTTTCCCGGCACGGTGGTGGTGCCGGGGCTGATGGTGGCCGCCACCGACTCGATCCACTTTGCCGAACTCAGTGACCACATCTACCGTTTCATGCCGGTGATGGCAAAGGCTGCCGACGTGACCCGCTTCCATGGCACCGACGAGCGCATTTCCGTTGCCAACTACGCGGATCTGATCCGCTTCTACCACCGTCTCATCAGCCAGGGCGCACGCCTCTGAGCCGCCCTCTTTTTGTCCGTACCAGGAGCACACCATGACCGCCGCCCTTATCGTTTCCACCGCCCGCACACCCCTGGCCAAGAGCTGGAAGGGTGCCTTCAACATGACGCATGGTGCCACGCTGGGTGGCCACGCCATCGAGCATGCGATCAAGCGCGCCGGTATCGAGGCCGGCGAGGTGGAAGACGTGCTGATGGGTTGTGCCAACCCGGAAGGTGCCACCGGCGCCAACATCGCCCGCCAGGCTGCACTGCGGGCCGGCTGTCCGATCACGGTGTCGGGTGCCACGGTGAACCGTTTCTGTTCCTCCGGCCTGCAGACCATTGCCATGGCGGCCCAGCGCGTGATCGCCAATGAGGGCGACATCTATGTGGCCGGTGGCGTGGAAAGCATTTCCTGTGTGCAACAGGAGATGAACACCCACATGCTGGCCGACCCCTGGCTGAAGAAGAACAAGCCCGAGATCTACTGGAACATGCTGCAGACCGCGGAAAACGTGGCCAAGCGCTACAACATCGGCCGCGATGTCATGGACGAGTATGGCGCCGGCAGCCAGCAGAAGGCCACGGCAGCGCTGGCGGCAGGCCTGTTCGACGCCGAGATCGCCCCCATCACCGTCACCGCTGGCGTGGTGGACAAGATCATGGGCATGACCACCAAGCAGGTGACCGTGAGCAAGGACGAAGGCATCCGCGAGGGCACGACCAAGGAAGGCATCAGTGGCATCAAGCCGGCCATGCCCGGTGGCCTGATCACTGCCGGCAATGCCAGCCAGTTCTCCGATGGTGGCGGGGCCGTGGTCGTGATGCACGAATCGGTGGCGCAGAAGAAGGGCCTCACGCCCCTGGGCCGCTTTCTCGGTTTTGCCGTGGCCGGCTGCGAGCCCGACGAGATGGGTATCGGCCCGGTATTCGCCGTGCCCAAGGTGCTGGCGCGGCT
>JANMKM010000622.1:0-4231 GCA_031372035.1 Rhodoferax sp.
GATTGCACCGGTGTCCCGAAATCCGTCACGTCCAGGCGGCGCCGCAGCCCCTCTGGCAAGGTGGACTTGAGGAACTCGACCACCACGTTCTGACCCTGGACACGTACGTCCACGCCGACCTGGTTGTTCGGCAACGCCACCACAACGCGTCCGGCGCCATCTACTCCACGACGGAAGTCAAGATCCTTGATCGGTAGACTGTCGCGATTGCGGTTTTCGGCAAATACGGTGGTGGCCGCCGGCGCAGCGACCGAGCCCGCCACCGGGTCGAGCACCACCATGATCGACTTGCCCTGCAACGACGCCTTGTACGCAGTGGCTGTCTTGAGGTTCAGGACCACACGTGTCCGGTCACCGGCCTGCACCACACTGACCGAGCGCAGGTTGCCCTGGTTGATCTCCACGGTGGAACGGCCCATGCCGTTGGCAACGCCGGGGAAGTCGAGCGCAATACGCGCCGGGGTCTGGATCGAAAATCCCGTTGGAACCGCGCTCAGCGCCTGCGAAAGATCGATGCGGACAACTTCCGCCCCGCCTTGCACCGATCCCGTGACGGATTCAATCGTGGCCTGCGCATGCGACACCAGAGAAGCCAGCGCCAAGGACAGACCCAGCAATAGCGCTCGCCACTGTCCCGACGCCAACCACCCGTTCTGATTTTTCATTTTGACCTCTCTTGAAGTTGCAGTGACGCCGTGCGCTCGATCCATTCGCCCACAGCGTCTTGCACGATCTCTCGCAGCGCAACCTCTGTCTCGTTGATCTTCGTCACCCGCCCGTAGTTCTGTCCGAGATAGTCACCTGGCCGAACCTGGTAGAGCAGGTTGTTGACCCTGACCAGCGCCACCGGCTGTCCAGCCCTGACCATGCTGCCGACCAACGCCATGGAGTCAAGAGGAAAGGCCTCCAGCGCCTGTTTGCGCCGTGCCAGCTCAGGCGCCACCAGCCCGGCGTTCGACGTCGCCTGGGTAGAGTCCCGTTTGAGCGCCTGCGCAAGCTTTTCCCGGCTGAACGGCTCCACCATGCCAACCGGCGCATAGGCCTCCGGCTTGAAAACCTTAGGCTCGGGAATCGGAACCACTTTGGGTCGCGTCTGGTTGCGCTGCTCCGCCATCCACTTCTGCAACTCTTCTCCGCCGCCGCCTCCGCATGCGGACAACACAGCAGCCAGTGCGACCACGCTCAACGTGCGCAGGGCGGTCATTTCTTGGCTCCCTTGGCGGCAGGCGCCACCTTGCGCTGTGCAGCCACTTCGTTGGCATCCAGGTAGCGGAATGTCTTGGCGGTCGCGTCCATGGTCAGCGTGCCGTCCGCCTTGGGCGTCACAGCCAGATTGTTGAGCGTGACGATGCGCGACAGATTGGCAATATCCGAGGCAAAGGAGCCGATGTCATGGTATTTGCCGGTCACCCGCAAGGTGATCGGCAACTCGGCGTAATAGTCCCTTACCACCACCTGCCCCGGACGGAACAGATCGAACTGCAGGCTGCGCCCGAGGCCGGCCTGATTGATGTCGGACAACAGGGCGTCCATCTCGGCCTTGCTGGGAAGCTGCTTCTCCAGTTGCGTCACGTACTGCAGGACTTGTTCCCGCTGCTTCTTGAGCACATCGAGATTGACGGCCTTGGTCAACTTGACTTTGTAGTCGTCGCGCAGCTTGAGCTCGGTCGCCCGCTCGACCTCGAGTTCGGCCTCCGAATTGGTGAGCACGCCAAACCACAGCGCGACCACCACCAAAGCAACCATGCCGAGAAAAGCACAGTAGCGTGGCACCGCCGGCCACATCGACGGATCCTTGGGGTCGAGCCCGCGGAACTGCGCTGCAATCTTCTCCTGGAGCGCCGCAAAATCAAGTTTCTTGGTTGCCATGACGATTCGCCCGTTACTTCTTGACTGGCGCCGAGGCCGGCGCTGCCGGTGCGACGGCGGTGGCAGCCGGAGCCGCTGCATGCTTGCAGACCTCGCTGGCACGCATCAGTTGCACACGCATCGTGAAGTTCGAGACGCGTTTCACATCACGCGGCGTCAGCGCGACCGAACCAGCGACAATTTCCACCAGTTCCGGACGCGCGAACCAGGGGGTATTCTTCGCCAGGTTGCGTAACAGTTCGGACACCCGCTCATTGGACTGCGCCACACCCTGCAGGGTCACGTTCTGGTTCTCCTGACGCATCGAAGCGATGTAGACACCGTCGGGCAGTTGCTTGGCGAGTTCCGTCATCAGGTGGACCGGCACATTGCGATCCGCCTGCAGGTCTTCCACCGCCTGCTGGCGCGCGCGCAAGCCGGCGATTTCCGTCTCCAGCGTGGCTATGTCCTTGATCTGCTCTTCCAGCCGCTTGATCTCGCTCTGCAACAGCCGGTTTTGCATCTGCTGGTCAGAGATGCGGGCCTGGAACCAGAGGTAGATGGCACCGGAAATCACCAATCCGACGACAAACGCCGCCGCCAGGCTGACATTGAATATGTCGCGGCGCAGTTTTCGCGCGGCCTCCCTGTGCGGGAGCAGGTTGATCAGAATCACCGTGAGAACCTCCGCAATGCCAGACCGCAAGAGGTCAGATACGACGGCGCTTCCCGGGTCATTTTCTTCAGGCGAACTCCGTCCCCGATTTCCATCCCGTCAAACGGGTTCACGAGGCTGCAACTGAACGACGTATGTTTGGTGACCGCGGACGTCAGGCCCGGTAATGCGGCCGAGCCACCGGCCAGCATGATGTGATCCACCTTGTTATGGGGCGTGCTGGTAAAGAAGAACTGCAAGGCACGACCAATCTCCTGCACCATGCTTTCGACAAATGGGCGCAAGACGCTGGCTTCGTAATCTTCGGGCAGTTCCCCACTGCGCTTCTTGCTTTCTGCTTCCTCTGGCGAAAACCCGTACTGGCGCACGATCAGTTGGGTCAGCTGCGCGCCGCCAAAAGCCTGGTCGCGGTCATACAACACTTCCTGGTCCCGTATCACCTGCATGCTGGTAGTCAGCGCACCAACCTCGAACAGGGCGACGATGGTGCCCACACCCTTGTTCGGAAGGCTTTCGATGAGGCGTGCGGTAGCCAGCCGGGAGGCGTAGGACTCCACGTCCACCACTACCGGCTTGAGGCCGGCGGCCTCCGCCAAGCCCTGGATGTCCTGCACCTTTTCACGACGTGACGCCGCAATCAGCACGTCCAGATCGCCGACCGACGAACTGCTGGGGCCGACGACACAGAAGTCCAGACTGACTTCGTCAAGTGGGAAGGGAATGTACTGGTTGGCCTCGGCTTCGACCTGCACTTCCAGTTCGAGATCCGTCAATCCGCCCGGCAGGACGATGCGCTTGGTGATGACCGCTGATGGCGGCAGCGCCATGGCGACGTTTTTTGTCTTGGTGCCACTCTTCTTGACGAGCCTGCGTACGGCTTCGGCGACTTCATCAAATTTCTCGACGTTTCCATCCGTGATCCAGCCACGCTCCAAGGGTTCAATGGCGCAGCGCTCGAGCACCAGATTGCCAGCCTTGTCACGGCCCAGTTCGACCAGCTTGACGCTGGACGAACTAATGTCCAAACCCAGCAGCGGCGCTGGTTGACGACTAAACAACGACCCCAAAGCTATCAAGGCGGTCCCCTGCAACTGGCCGATCCACAAACCGGCGAAACTTAAGAATTCACTTGAATGCTATCAGTAAGCCCCTTGTCCCGCAAAGGAATTTCCTGTTTTGAGCAACACCAAGCGTTGCCAAAAGCAGACGTTTGCTGGGCCCCCAAGGGCCATGCCGACTGCCGTAGCAAGGCCCTGGCACTTCACGCAACAATAGCCGGGTGCTGCGGCAACGGTCATCAACGCCGCCATTTTTATAATGGATCAGCGCCTTTGCAAGGTATTTATGCCGCCAAACCGAGACCCCCAAACACCCCCTCCTTCTGGCGCCCCCGGCGCCGAAGGCCAAACATGGGTCTCCGCCATACTGTGGGTCACCGGCTGGCTGGCCATGTTGGCGGGCGCTGGGGCCCTGTCCCTTGGCCTGGTTATCGCCATCGCGCTGGCCGTGGCCTACCCCAATTTGCCAGACACGTCGGAGTTGTCCGACTACCGCCCGATCCTGCCGCTGCGCGTTTTTTCGCAGGAGGGCTTTCTGCTTGGAGAGTTCGGCGAGGAGCGGCGCAACCTGACGCCACTCAAGAATATTCCCAAAGTCATGATCGACGCCGTGCTGGCGATCGAGGACGCGCGTTTCTATCAACACGGC